>NZ_CM001557.1:691624-991624 GCF_000273375.1 Bartonella birtlesii IBS 325 | reverse complement strand
ATATATAAATAAATTTTAATAATATAAGTTATAATAAGTGTTTAAAGCGCCTAAAGGCTTACTAAAAATTATTATTTCTCATAATGCTTTTATTAACTTAATAAGAAATAATATATTTATATAGTATTATAATATTAATTTTTAAATTATATAATAAATATTCTTGTTAAGTTTTATTTTGAAACAAATTTGTATTAACTCTAAATTCATGAATAAAGATGAATTAATATTCTCTTCTATATGAATAGCTCTTGTCATGCTATAGTGTGCATTAAATAAAAAATAGAAAATAATCTTATTTACTAATAAATAGAAAAAACGCATTATAACTTTTTAATTAAACATAAGATTTCGTATTAATTTGTTTAAAATAGAATTTTTCAGCCTATATAAAAAATTAAACAAGAAATATTTTTACAACAAAAATAAGTAATATTATAAAGCATTTATTTAAGTTATTTTTTATAATTTAGATAAAAAATACATATAATTATTATATAAAGTACATTCAATATTTCATTACATGTGTAAAAGCTGAACATACAGATTGCCTAGTTTCTTCAATCAATTTTTCAGCACGCAGCAAATCAGGTTCCCCAACATTACTTAACAAAAGGTCGCTTAAACTAGGTGGCATTTCATGAGGATCAAGCAAATCATTTAAACAAAGTCGTATAATTTGGCTTAAATTGGTATAGAGGCCATAAGCATGATGTAAATCCGAAATAAATGGCTGATTAAGAAAACTGTTCGGCAACTGAGACAAAATATCTGCTGTAGTTGCTCCAATATGAAATTCCATGACATGTGTAATAAGAGCAAATTGAGCAATAAATTCTAAATCCACGATACCACCAGACATCGTTTTTAAATCCCATTGGTTTTTTGGTGGCTTTTCTTTTTCAATCAAGGTACGCATCTCACACACTGCTTTTGCAACACTCTTCTTATCACGAGGAAAAGCAATAATTGTACAAACTTCATTTTCTAATTTTTGCAAAAAATCACGATCTCCAGCAATACCTCGTGCCCTTGTTAAAGCAAGATGTTCCCATATCCACGCTTGTTTGCGATAATAGTTCTTAAAAAATTGAAAAGAAACAGCAACAGGCCCTTTATTGCCTAATGGACGCAACCTTAAATCAACGGCATAAAGAACACCTTGGCTTGTAAGAGTGGATAAAGCTGCAACTAAACGCTGTGTCAAACGGGTATAATATTGAGAAATATAAAGAGGTTTTTCTCCATCAGATATTTCCGTATCTTCATCATGTTCGTAAAGCAAAATGAGATCAACATCTGAACCTGCCGTTAATTCACGACTTCCAAGCTTACCCATCCCCAATATGCCAACACGTCCTCCTTTAATACTGCCATGAAGACAAGAAAATTCCTCTTGAACCGCAGCAAATGTTTTTGCAATCATAAGATCAGCAAGCGCAGTAAACGCATAACCTGCTCTCTTTCCTGTAATTACACTATTCAAAATTCGAATACCAATTAAAAAACGTTGCTCATCAGCAAAAATTCTTAAGCGATTGAGAATTTCTTCGTAAGAAGAAGCACCTTCAAGAAAACATTCAAGCCGTTTCTCTAAATAAGTTTTTGTTGGTAGTTCTGAAAAAATACTTGGATCTAACATCCCATCAAAAACATGGGGTTTACGTGTAATAATTTCTGCAAGACGTGGAGCTGCTCCCATGATAAGCACCAACATATCTAAAAGAGACGGATTCGACTGCAAAAGACTAAAAAGCTGAATTCCTGAAGGCAACCCTTGTAAAAAACGATCAAAACACAACATCACTTCATCGGCTCGTTTAGTCGCACCAAAAGCTTTTAAAAGCGCTGGGGTCAATTCTGTTAACCTTTCACGGGCTTCTGCAGATTGTGTTGCTCTATAACGCCCACAATGGAGCGTGCGCATGATACGACAAATATCACTCGCTCTTTCAAAACCTAGACGGCTTAATGTGATTAATGTTTCTGGATCATCTTCTTCACCTGTAAAAACTAAATTGCCAATTTCTAAACCAAGTTCTTGTTCATTCTCAAACAGTGCAGCATAATGTTTTTCAACAACCTGTAGCGTTTTTAATAAATCGCGAATAAAGCTGTTACTTTCTTGGTAGCCCATTAAATATGCAATACTGGTAAATTGAGAAACATCATTTGGGAGAAGATGTGTTTGTTCATCTGCAAGCATCTGAATACGATGCTCTACATTTCGTAAAAAAGCATAACTTTTAATAAGACTATCTCGTGTTTTTTCACTAATCCAACCAAGTGTATGAAGTTCTGCTAACATTGCTACTGTCTGTCGGCCGCGCAATTGAGGAAAGCGCCCACCTCCAATAAGTTGTTGTGTCTGAACAAAAAACTCAATTTCACGAATGCCCCCTCGCCCTAATTTTACATTATGGCCATAAGCCGCAATTTGACCATAATTTTTATAAGCATGGATTTGGCGTTTAATAGAATGGATATCAGCAATAGCAGCATAATCTAAATATTTTCGCCATATATAAGGAAACAGCTCTTTGAGAAAGTTAAAACCTGCCTTTTTATCGCCAGCCACTGGACGTGCCTTAATCATAGCTGCCCGCTCCCAATTTTGTCCTCGCCCCTCATAATAACGCAATGCAGTTTTTACTGGTAAAGCTAAAGGGGTTGAACTTGGGTCTGGTCTTAACCGAAAATCGAGACGAAAAACATATCCTTCCGCAGTACGTTCTTGAATGATACGGATCAATCGACGTACCATTTTGGAAAATAGATCGACACTCTCAGAAAGATTACCAATATGAGATGATATTTCATCAATAAAAACAATAAGATCAATATCAGACGAATAATTAAGTTCTTCTGCCCCTAATTTTCCCATCCCTAAAATGATTAGGCCACAATCTTTTTCGGGATTCTCATGGTTCAACAAATTTATTTTACCATGATCATGGGCTTCTCTTAAGAGAAAACGCAGAGCCACACCTAATACGGATTCTCCCAAGCGTGTTAACCAAACACATGAAACTTCGTACGTAAAAACACCACTCAAATCAGCTAAAGCAATGAGAACATGTGCTTCTCGTTTTTGGCGCCTTAAAGCCGTTTTTAATGAATTTTCATGTATAATCTCACTTTTATCAAGGTGCGCAATATCATCTATAATTTTGCTTAACCTCGTTTCTATATCAACATGCAATAAGGGACTAAGATATGATGGGTTGGCAATTAAAGCCTCACGCAAAAAAGGAGATAAGGTCATAACCGCACTTATAAATTCAACCTGATTTCCCTTATCGGAAATAAAGGAAATAAGCGATCCTAAATTCTCTTTTCTTGCTTGTTCTGCAAGCTCTTTCAACCATTGAGAACCACTGTTATCAAGGGGGGATAAAGAGAGGAGCTGTGTTTTTAAAAAAGCTTTCTTCATCTATGCTCTCGTAAAAAACATTTTAGCTTTTTCTCTATTACCTTATACTTCAAAGAGAAATTATCATAAGTATAGCAAACAATGAAACAAAATACTTTTCAAGGAAATAATAAAATAGCCCTAAGCCCTGGATTTGCATTTTCAAGTAATAATTCTCCCCCATGAAGCTTCATTACAGCTTTTGCTATACTAAGGCCAATACCAAAACCAGGTTGTGTACGACTTTCTTCGAGGCGAAAAAAGCGTTCTGTTACTTTCTCACGCTTATCTTCTGCAATTCCTGGACCATTATCGCTAACCACAACCAACAAATGTTTATCACGATATTCCATCGATAAGCAAACCTCTGCCTTCCTGCCATCTTTAGATGCATATTTAATCGCATTATCAATAAGATTAAAAATCGATTGTGCAATAAGCTCACGATTTAACTTCAGCTCTTTATCAAATGTATCCCCCAACCGAAGCAAGACACCAGATTCTTCAGCAAAAGGTTCATAAAGTTCAACGGCATCTTCAAGGATAAATTTCATATTCAACATCTCAAGATGCTCTATTGCACTGCTAGCTTCAATGCGCGAAATCATCAAAATCGCATTAAAAGTACGAATAAGTTGATCGGATCCAGCAATAACAGCATCAAGTGCTTGACGATATTCAAGCTTTGTCTTTTGCCCAGAAAGTGCTTCTTCAGCACGATTTCTAAGGCGTGTCAGTGGAGTTTTCAGATCATGCGCAATATTATCCGATACTTGATGCAAACCAATATTTAATTCTTCAATGCGCTCTAACATAACGTTAAGATTAGCGGACAATCGATCAAACTCATCACCTATTCCAGATACAGGTAAACGCCCACTGAAATCGCCCTCCATCAATCGTTGTGAGGCAGCCGTAACATGATCAATCCTTTGTAATGCTCGCCGACCAACGAAAAACCATATAAGTAGAGCTCCTCCAACCATTGCCGCAAGAGCAATCATGACAGCTTTACGAATAACTGCTGCAAAACGTTCTGGTTCATCTAAATCCCGCCCTATAAGAACCTTCATAGCATTGGGCAAATCAACAACAATTGCCAAAGCGCGATGTTCGCTTGTTTGGCCATGTTCACCAAAACGTGAATACAAAAAAGAATTTTCAATAAAGCCATTATGCCTCAAAAGACCTAATTCAATACGTGCAACATTACCTGCTAAAATGCGTCCCATAGGATCTGTGACAAGATAAAGAAAAGCTCCTGGTTGTCGTGAACGATAATCAATAGTGCGTATTAATAATGGAAGTCCACCATAATTATAAGCATCTTCGATATATCTCAATTCTTCATGTAAAGCTTGCTGTGTTTGCTCTGTTAACAACGAAGCAGAAAAATCCGTCATATAAATAGACAGCCCTGTTGCCACCAATCCAAATAACAAAATATAAAGTGCCGAGAGCCTTAGCGCAGTTGTGCGCATTATATTGATTAGACGATTCATGTTTTGTTATCTGGTGCTTTCAGCATATAACCAGCTCCACGCACTGTATGGAGAAGCGGTACATCAAAATCTTTTTCAATTTTTGCTCTTAAGCGAGATATATGAACATCAATGACATTTGTTTGCGGATCAAAATGATAATCCCAAACATTTTCCAAAAGCATGGTACGCGTTACCACTTGACCAGCATATCGCATCAAATATTCCAGTAAACGAAACTCTCGCGGTTGTAATGGGATATTTCTCTTCCCTCTTTTCACTGTATGTGCTAAACGGTCAAGCTCAAGATTTCCTACACAATAAACTGTTTCTGCTTCTTTAGGATTTTTACGCCGCTGTAACACTTCAACGCGAGCAAGAAGTTCAGAAAAAGCATAAGGCTTTGTTAAATAATCATCACCCCCCGCACGCAAACCCGTCACACGATCATTTACTTGCCCTAAAGCGGAAAGAATGAGAACTGGTGTTTCATTGCCTTTAGCACGCAATTCAGAAATAATAGAAAGACCATCACGATGCAAAAGCATTCGATCAACAACCATTACATCATAGTTTTCCATTTCAGCTAAAGCGTATCCAGTATCTCCATCATAGGCAACATCAACGGAATGTCCTGCCTCCAAAAAAGCTTTTTCGAGATAACGTCCTGTTTCACGATCATCTTCGATAACGAGTATTTTCATAAAACGCATCTCCGTTATTTTTATAAAACTGTATTGTAGGACAGAAATTTACAAAATCTCTGCCCCACTCATGATAAAGTACTATTTTTTGAAAATTGGAAGAGCAACAAAACGATTTTGCTCATTTGTCCGTACTTGTAAGAGTATGGCTTTTCTTCCTAGCTTTTGAGCATTCTTGATTGTATCCGTAATATCAGAAGCCTTTTTAACAGGTTTATTATTTACTGTCACAATAACATCACCTGGGCGGATTCCCTTATCTGCAGCATCTGAATCCGAATCCACATCCGTTACAACCAATCCTAGACCATCATCAGAAGGTGCAACAATTAGCCCATAATCTTCCAATGTCTCATCTGAATCACCGCGTTCAGTTGAATATTTTGAACCTTCTTTTTTCCCTTCACTTTCAGGCATTGAAGCAAGTTTTACCTTGATACTGTCCTCCTTACCAGATCTCCAAATCCCTAAGGTAACGGTTTCTCCTGGTCTAATATTTGCAATACGCTTTGCCAGATCACGAGAATCGTTAATTTTTTCATCATTCAATGTAATAATAACATCACCTGCCTTAATACCAGCCTTTGATGCTGGTCCTTTTAATGGATCAGTAATCAAAGCGCCTTTCGCTTCTTTCAAACCTATTGAATCAGAAATTTCCTTCGTTACTGGCTGAATCTGAACCCCTAGCCAACCACGTTGAACTGAACCTTTTTCGATAAGTTGTTGTACAACCTGTTTTGCTGTTGCTGCTGGAATAGCAAAAGCAATCCCAACATTTCCTCCTGAAGGAGTAAAAATTGCTGTATTAACTCCAACAACCTTGCCATTCAAATCAAAAGTTGGACCTCCAGAATTTCCTCTATTAACAGCAGCGTCAATCTGAATAAAATCATCATAACTACTGGTGCCAATATCACGTCCACGTGCCGAAACAATACCTGCTGTCACAGTTCCACCGAGACCAAATGGATTACCAATAGCAACAACCCAATCACCAACGCGAAGCTTTGAATCATCACCAAAATCAACATAGGAAAATTTTCTTTTATCATTTACTTTTAGAACTGCAAGGTCAGTTTTTGGATCTTTTCCAATGAGCTTTGCATTCAATTCTGTACCATCATCAAGAACAACAGAATAACTTGTACCTTCAGAAATTACATGATCATTGGTCACAATATAACCATCGGATGAGATAAAAAAGCCCGAACCAAAAGCTATAGGTCGCAGTCTATTTGAATGTGGTGAAAATTTATTTTTAGGCTTATCAAGATCATAAAATTCTTTAAAAAATCTTTTCAAAGGATGTTGATCTGGTAATTGCTCCATACCTGGAGCACTAAAAAAATTGCTAAAGAACCATTCTTCTTTCTTTTTATTACTCTTTACTTGCACTGCTACAACCGCAGGTTTTACTTGAGAAACAATATCTGCAAATCCCTGCTGTTGTATTAATGAAGTAAGTACAGAACTCGCATGAGCCGACGTCGTGAATAAACTTGACCCACATCCACTAAAAAACAATACACTTTCCAACGCAGCAGAAAAGCTTACTGCGACTAATGTTTTAAAGAAAGTTTTTTTAACCATTTGGTATACGCTCCTATTCAATGATATTTCTATCCCAATGTTGATCCTTATAGAACAACAGACCTTACCGTTTTCTGTCTAAATTGTTAAAGTTTTGTAAGATTTAAGTACATAACAATACAATCATGACCAATTTTAATGACCTCAATTTTTTTTCATATAATACCTCTCTCAGCTATTTTTCTGCATCAGCATTCAAGATTAGCATTTTTTGATTTGTATTGTTTTGTCCGAAAAAGTATCACGCCTGCACTTATGAGAATTATTATCAAAGGAGATAGCCATAAAAACCAAGTTGTTTTATTAAATGGTGGCTTTAAGAGAATAAACACACCATATCGTTCAACAAGAAAATCAATAACTTG
Organism: Bartonella birtlesii IBS 325; assembly: GCF_000273375.1. Lineage (NCBI taxonomy): Bacteria > Pseudomonadati > Pseudomonadota > Alphaproteobacteria > Hyphomicrobiales > Bartonellaceae > Bartonella > Bartonella birtlesii. Next base: position 984,069 of record NZ_CM001557.1, on the reverse strand, counting down.
TTGATTAGTATGCCCCATTTTTAATCGTTCCCGAATCAACAACCGTAAATCACGTGCTAGGAGAGTATCTGAATCATCAATTGATTGATTTTGGCAAACCGGACAGCGTAAATGAGATGAAATATCTCGTGCACGTGATTCAAGCACTGCATCTTTTAAAATTTCATCGGGCTCTAAGGCTATTACTGACTGCAAAGAAAAAATCATGATTAAAAAAAATAAAATATAAAGCAATATTTTTTTCATTTATGTGCCTTTCCAAAAAAATTAATGCGAAAAGCATCCTGTCGACCGGTGCGAAAAAAATAACCTAAAAGAGAAAAACACCCACCGATAGCCATCATCGATGCCCCTAACCATACACATATTATGTAAGGCTTCCACCATATATGCATAACAACTCCCCGATCATCCATACGCCCCGGTACAATATAGAGTTGTGATAAACCATGATTTTGGATACCAACTTCCGTCGTTGAGGTATTTTGGCTTGAATAAAACCGTTTTGATGCTGTTATATTCCCCACCGTATTTTTATTTTCATATACCGTAAAATGAAACTCCACTGCCGAATAATTTGAACCAACACCATCGCGGACTTCATCCAAATGAAGAGTTTTCCCTGCTATCGTTACCATATCGCCTATGTGCATATTTAAAATACGCTCCTGCACAAAAGATGTCACGCAAACGATACCAAATAATGTAACGCCTAATCCCATATGCGCCATTGCCGCACCAAAAACCGACCATGGTAATTTTATAAATCTCTTAACCCGCACCCCAAAAGTTACCTTATGATGTCCACTCTTCTCCCAAAGATCAGCTAAACTGCCTAAAACAACAAAAGCTGAAAGTCCTATTCCTAAAATGGTAAAAATATCACGCAAAGAAGTTGCATAAAATGCGATAAAACAAGCCATACAGACTAATGCAAAAATAAACCAAAGCCGTTCAAAAACAGCCAGAAAATTACCGCGTTTCCACGCCATCATTGATCCAAATGGAGTCAGTAATAACAATAGCATCATTAAAGGCCCACAGGTAAGATTAAAAAAAGTAGCTCCTACAGAAATTTTTTGCCCAGTTAATGCTTCAATGAAATAAGGGTAAAGCGTACCAATCAATACTGTTGCTGTTATTGTTGTAAGTAACAGATTATTTAAAATAATAAAGCCTTCACGCGAAATTGGCTGAAATAATCTCCCTGTTGTCAAAACAGGTACACGCACTGCAAAAAGAAGCAAAGCTCCTCCCGTGAAGAAGAATAAAAGTGCAAGAATTGCTTGCCCTCGTGCTGGATCAACAGCAAAACTATGAACAGATATTAAAAGACCAGAACGAACAAGAAAAATTCCCATAAGAGAAAGGGAAAAGGTAAGAATTGCCAAAAATAAGGTCCAACTTTTCAATGCTTCCCGTTTTTCAAGAACAAGAGTGGAATGCAAAAGAGCTGTTCCTGAAAGCCAAGGCATAAACGAAACATTTTCAACAGGATCCCAAAACCAATAACCACCCCATCCTAGCTCATAATAAGCCCAATAGGATCCAACCATAATACCCAATGTCAAAAAACACCAAGAAAGTAAAAGCCAAGGACGAACCCAACGCGCCCAAAACCTATCAACATAGCCTATAATCAATGCAGCAACCGAAAAAGAAAAACAAAGTGAAAAACCAACATAGCCTAAATAAAGAAGTGGTGGATGAATTGCTAACGCAATATCCTGCAAAAGAGGATTGAAATCTTTTCCTTGCAATGCCGGTGGATCAAGGCGTAAAAATGGATTGGATAGAAAAAGAATAAATAAAAGAAAAGAGCTTGTTATCCAACTTTGGCATATTAAAATGAGTGTCTTCAATTGTGCTGGCAAATGCTGGCTAAAAAACGCTAGCAATGTACTAAAAAAAGCGAGACTTAAAACCCATAACAACATGGAGCCTTCGTGGTTTCCCCAAACACCTGTGATTTTATAGAGCATTGGTTTTTCTGAATGAGAGTTCTCAACTACATTCAAAACAGAAAAATCAGAGACAATATAGGCATGAACAATAATTAAAAAAGATAAGAATAATAAGGTAAAAGTAACATATGTCAGAGGCACAGCTGTTTGCATTAGCGAACGCTCCCTCCACAAAACACCTAAAGCAGGTAAAAAGGCCTCTAACAAACTAACGGCAAAAGCTGCAGCTAAAAAAATATGACCTAGCTCGATAAGCACAATCGAATTATTTCTCCACACTATGATGTTTTTTTAAACGATCCGCTGTTTCTTTAGACATATAAGTCTCATCATGTTTTGCTAAAATACGCGTACCTATAAAAAAGCCCTGTTTATCAAAATATCCTTCTACGATAACCCCTTGTCCTTCACGAAAAAGATCCGGCAAAATACCATTAAAAATTACTTTTTGATGTTTTTTGTTATCCGTTACAAAAAAAACAATGCCCTTCTCTCCAAGATATTTAATACTCCCCTTTCCAACAAAACCGCCTAAACGCAAAGAGTATCCCGTTAAAATATCTTTTTTTGTAATTTCAGATGGTGTTCGAAAAAAACTTACCGTATTACGCATTACATAGATAATAAGACTTGTTGCAATTGCTATTACCAAACAACATGATAAAATAATCAGCAATCGATTTTTTTTCCGCTGCTTTAAAATAACTCTCAATGAAGGAGTGGTATGAAACGGGTGACTGTTCATAAATTGTCTATGGAAATTCTTTTATAAATGCGCTGTATAAACATTGAGTATTCACATGCCTTATCTTGCAAAGAAGCTTGGCATATCTTGCATGGGGATGCAACATTTTATCCAATGTCTTTACCACTGCTAAATATCCCCTTTGATTTTCATAATCTAAACCGACAATAATTACTTTTCTTAAGATTCTAATTGAATGCATTACGTAACTGAATAATCATGGCTTCAATACGTGATCGTCCTGTAAAATCTTCAGGCATTGTATCAAGAAAATTTTGTAAAAACTGTACTGCTTGCACAGATTTACCTGCCTGATGAAGCGCTTCAGCAATTAATAAACGAGGATAAAAATCTTTTGGCGCCAAATCTACGGCTTTTTGAAAAGCCTTTTGTGCTTCTTGTGTAATCATGCCACCTTCATAACCAACCAATGCCAACCCATATCCAACAAGCCTTGGAGCCGTTTCTCCATTCAAGCGCAGCGCATCTAAATAAATATTCACAGCATCCTGGAAATAGCCTTCTTCGAGGTATCCTACTGCTAATGCATCTGCCAACTTGCCATCATGAGGTAAGCGAAAAAAAAGCGCTTGTAAACGAACAAGCTGTTCATGCTTACTGAGCTTATTAGGGTCTTTATGCATGAGTTCGTTAAAAAAATAACTTTTAACTTCTGGATTGCCTGTCAAACCGTAAATACTCCATGTCATAAGAAGAACAAAAAAATACTTAAAGTTTTTAGAGTATATGTTTTTTATCATGCGAACAAGTCTTACCAGAATTAATCGAATACATATGGATTCTATTATTATCGATGACTTGCACTTTCAACTCTTCTTTTTCCCCACAATGATGAAGCGAAAAAAAAAGAATATTTGCTAAAAATATAAGAAAAAATACTGCTAAAACCAATAAGAGCATGTTATTTTGCTACCAATGTGAAAATTAAAAAATTCGCTAGTTTATCCTTTTCCACTTATCAGAGATAGCAAAACAAAATTTTACTTTTCCATTTTAATTATAAAAACTATACTTAGAACTTTAAAATATCTCTCTGTATATCATGTAAAAGCGATGCTTTGCTTATGGATTTCCATATATATAATTCTCAGCAAAAAATAATTCATCTTCTTCTTGGTAATATAACTTTTGCACATAACCCTCCCAGAACAGAACGCGATAGAAAAAGACTTCCACCATATTCATTGACCATATCTGAAACAATCGCTAACCCTAAACCTGTCCCCGGCTTGCTTTCATCAAATCGATACCCTCTTTTGAACGCTTCATCAATTTTATCTTCTGTTAAACCAGAACCATCATCTTCCACAAAGATACTAAAATATTCCGTTTCTTCAATATTTTCTTCTAAAAAACAGGAGATGAGAACCTTTGTGCGAGACCACAAAGCCGCATTATCAATTAAATTCCCTATAATTTCTTCTAAATCCTCCCTTTCACCAGAAAAAACAATATCATCGACATCCATAACAAATTGAAACTGTTTTTTAGGATTAAGCTTTTCCATAACTCGCATCAAGCGATCAATCACTCTGCGAACAGATGTATGATAAATGATACTATCACATTGTGCTACAATCCGTGCACGCTGGAGATAATGATTTATTTGTGCCTGCATTATTTGCGTTTGCTCTCTCAATAAAAGAGCCTGTTCTCCACACATCTTATCAACCTCATTCATCATCACTGATAGCGGTGTCTTCAATGAATGAGCGAGATTTCCAACCTGTGTACGAAATCGTTCAATAATACGCTGATTATTATTAATGAGAGCATTCATCTCTTGTACTAGCGGCATGACTTCGCTTACTAAATCCATATTCATATAATGAATTCTACCTTCACGTATATCATTTACTCGTTGTCGTATAAGCTTCAACGGTTGTAAACTAAAAAAAATAAGAGCAATATTGATAAGAACACTACCTATACCAAAACTCCAAAGAAAAATTTGTAAAGTTTGCTTAAATTCCCGTACTTGTGCATGAGCTTCATCAATATTCCCAATAAGGCGAAAACGTGCAATATGATTTTTATTATCAAGAACAACATCACTCTCAATGACTTGTAGCTTTTGACCACGCTCCCCCTTTATCCGATAAGAGCGAAAGAATTTGTTGTCAAAAGGTACATCGATATTGTTGGGTGAAAATATGTTTCCCATTCCCAAGGAAGGTGATGTTAATCTTCCTTTTAGATTATGTGATATTGCAACGACTTCCCAATACCATCCCGTTGTTGGATCAGAATAACGAATACCATCAATCCCAATATTTCCTCTTAAGTTTCCCTCTGGTGAAACTGTCACTGTTGCAATGAGACTATACAGATGTGCAGAGAGAATACGTTCTAAGTTTTGTTCACTTGAGCGCCTATAAAATAAAATACTGACTGCAGAAATTGATGAAAGTGAAATAACAACCCATAACGTTGATAAGATCATAACGCGTAAACTAAGAGATCTACTAACAAAAAAAATAGCCTCCGGAGTTGATTATTTTTCTTTAAAATATTCATTGGTCACCTAACGTTTTCACGCGATAGCCCATTCCTCGAATAGTTTCAATCAAATCCATTCCAAGTTTTTTACGTAAGCGTCTAATAAAAACTTCTATCGTATTGGAATCTTTATCAAAATCCTGATCATAAAGATGTTCAGTAAGTTCCGTTCTCGAAATCACCCTATCACAATGATGCATGAGATATGAAAGAAGTCTGAACTCATAGGATGTTAATTTAATCAACTTGCCATCAATAAAAACACGAGAAGTCTTGGTATCCAATAAAACATTCCCACAACATAATGTACTTGTTACATGCCCTGTTGTGCGACGAATTAACGCCCGCAACCGCGCCATCACTTCTTCCAAATGAAATGGCTTAACAACATAATCATCAGCACCTGCATCAATTCCACGTACCTTATCAGACCAGCGGTCTCGCGCCGTTAGGATTAAAATAGGCATGGAACGTCCTTCTTGGCGCCATTTTTCAACAATACAAATCCCATCTATATAGGGCAAACCTATATCAAGTATCACAGCATCATAAGACTCTGTACTTCCTAAAAAATAAGCCTCCTCACCATCGAAAGCATTATCTGAAACATATCCCGCATTCTTTACAGCTTCCGCTAATTGATGATTGAGGTTTCGATCATCTTCGGCAATTAAAATACGCATGATAACATCTACCAAATACTAATCGGCGGGAACCACAGCCTCAACACGGCGCAGTTTTTCACCGTTACGGGCTGGTATAACAACCACAATCATACACATATCTTTTTTATCATGAACAACTAATTTTGAGCGTACTAATACCCCATTTTCTTGGATGGCAACCTTTCTTCCCACCTCAGTGCACTCAGAAGCTAAAACAGAATTCGCTCCTAAAAAAAATGCTAGCATCATAAATAAGGAATTTTTTTTCATCATAAAGGCTTCATAATCTATTCTAAATGAATATAGGATGAACAATGGCTCTCGTTTCTTCAAAATCATACTAGAGTGAAGATTTAATTTCTGTATAACAGAATAATAAGGCTGTATTGCTTCCAATTTTAAAATTGGAACCTTTTTCGTTATAAAATAATGGAAAGAAAAATGTTTTCAACAAATTATAAAAGCTTAATACATAGTCAAAAAAAATAAATGATCTTTTTTTAAGTAAAATCTTTCTTCGTTAACACTATAGCAAAAAATTACTTTGGCTCCATATAGCTATTGTAAATTTGTTTAATTGTATTGCTTTGCCGTAGGCCCTTTATTTAATGTTTGATTTTTTTAGAAAAAAGAAAAAAAACATCATAAGCCATTTCATAGTCCTGCACTTATTGAATTAGATGCATTGTTTGACACAACAATTTATCGCATCCGCTCTGCTCACAACTCCTTCTGGAATACAGCAAAAATTACCTCACAGTATTTTCATATTCGTGGATGGAAACGCTTTACAGTAGAGCTTCTTGATGAAATACTCACGTTAGGATTAATTGGTCTTACTCTTTTCACTATTATTGGTATTTCTGTTTTTGCGTTAACAAAAAAAGATTGGTATTTGCCTAAAAAAATTTCCATTCTTTTTCTAGATCGTTATGGAAATCCCATAGGCCACCGTGGTGCATTACCAGCTGTATCCGTCCCCGTTGAAGAAATGCCCAGTTTTGTTATTAAAGCAGTTCTTGCAACGGAAGACCGCCGTTTTTTTGATCACTGGGGGATTGATTTGCAAGGTCTTACCCGAGCAATCTCACAAAATATGCAAGCTAAAAATGTAGTTCAAGGTGGCTCAACTCTTACACAACAACTGGCTAAAAATTTATTCTTAACAAATGAACGAACCATAACACGCAAAATTAAAGAAGCTTACCTCGCCCTTTGGTTAGAAGCAAATTTCAGCAAAAAACAGATTTTGCAACTTTATCTTGACCGTGCATATATGGGAGGAAACAATTTTGGTATTGCAGCAGCAGCAAAATTTTATTTTGGGAAAGATATACGCAATATATCTCTTAGTGAATCCGCTATGTTAGCAGGTCTCTTCAAGGCCCCAACTAAATATGCTCCTCATAGCCACCTTTTTGCTGCTCAAGCACGTGCTAATGTAGTACTTGCTAATCTTGTTAATAGTGGTTTCATGACTGAGAGCCAAATTATCGATGCTCATCGCCATCCTGCCAGAGCACTTACAAAAATAAATAATACTCAACCTGATTATTTTCTTGATTGGGCATTCGGCGAAGTCAAAAAAATGGATGACCAACTTCCAAGCCATACTTTGATCGTTCAGACTACTCTCGATCCGGATATTCAAAAAGCAGCAGACGAAGCAATCGCCTATCATTTACATCAGTATGGTCAACAATATCGCGTAACACAAGCAGCCACCGTAATACTTGATAATAACGGAGCTATCTGTGCAATTGTTGGAGGACTTGATTATAGTAAAAGTCAATTTAACAGAGCAACACAAGGCGGTCGGCAACCTGGTTCTTCATTCAAGCCTTATGTTTACGCAGCCGCAATGGAACGTGGTTTGTCTCCCTCCACAATAGTCTCAGATGCCCCCATAAATTGGGGAGGTTGGTCACCCAAAAATAACTCGGGTCGTTATCTTGGTAAAATTGATTTAGCAACCGCTTTAGCTTTTTCTATCAATACAGTGCCTGTCTACCTTACCTATCAATATCTTAACCAAGATACCCAACCTATCATAGATCTGATCAAAAGTATGGGAGTTCATGCACATATTTTATCACACAAAACTATGGTTCTAGGCACATCCAATATGACACCAATGGATCAAGCAATTGGTTTTAATGTTTTTGCTAATGGTGGTATAGCTGGAAATCACCATGGTTTCACACAAATCAAGACAACAGATGGACATGTGCTGTGGGACTTTGAGCATAATGGTAATAAGCCCCATCGAGCACTCAGTAGCCAATCAGCAGCTTATATGAACCAAATGATGGTTGGTGTTACAACACGTGGATCGGGTAAACGTGCAGCTCTTCCTATGACCCTTGTTGCTGGGAAAACTGGAACATCACAATCTTATCGTGATGCTTGGTTTGTCGGCTTTACCGGTAATTATACGGGAGCTGTATGGATGGGTAATGATGATTTTTCATCAATGAATCACGCTTTTGGTGGGGGTGTTCCTGCTATGATATGGCATCGTATTATGCTTTCTGCACACCAAAATATCATGCTTAAACAACTCTATGGCGTAAAAAATTCTCTCCTTTCTTATCAACCTCAAACACTTCCTTCTTATAATGATTCTGAATTTGCTCCGCATATACCTTATACGCTCTCATCTGAAACATTAAATATTTTACGTCTGATTAATGACGATCTGAAAAAGCTATCTGCATTCTCTTTGAGAAAAAAAACTATCGGAGCTTCAAAACTTTGAATTCAAGATATCCTATAATGTTTGTTAAAATTATCACTCCCTTTTTTATTTTTGTTTTTTCCATTTTACTTGGGGTACTAAGTATCGATTATACACTCAATTCCTTTAATTATTTTGGAAGATTCACAATTGGAGCATGGAGTGCTTACCCTCAAGTGGGTACATCCAACACAGACCCTTATACGCGCGCACGCGCTGCAAAACGGGGTGATATTTCAATTGGAAACACAGAAGGGCTTATTTTTAAAATTTGGCAAGATAATTACGGGCGTCCACTACAGCCTCATTGCCATTACTTACTTAAAGGACACATTCCTAAAACCCGTCTCTTTACTCTTTATACAGCGGACAAATCACTCAAACCGTACATTTCATCCAAGGCTATACCTTTCGAGCTCTACACCAATAATACCAATTATGAAAGTGATGGCACATTACGTATTAATATTTCACCAACACCTCAAACCGGCAATTGGCTTGCAACAGTTAGTCAAAAAGAATTCGGTCTTATTCTCACTTTGTATGATACCTCTATCATCTCTGCAACACCATTGCAAAAACTCATTATGCCATCGATAGAACAAATCCCATCAGGACAAATAGACTGTGATTAGATTCATTCACACCGTACTTCTTATAATTATCGGCGCTCTTATTGTTCATATTTGCGTTCTCTTTCTGATCCCTTATTGGATGCAAAATAAAATATGGGAAGAACTTAAAAAAACAGGAAATCCTTATCAGTTTGTTGAGTTGAATATGCGTAATCCTCTTCAGCAGACTACCGATCCACTCTTTCTTCTTAAAGTTTGCAGATTTGATCTCGAAAATGGCCCCGTTCATTTAAAAGCTTCAAAAACAATCCAATTTTGGTCACTCGCAGCTTATACACAAACCGGAACTATTTTTTACAGCCTTAATGACCGTACAGCACCTGATGCAACACTTGATCTCATCATTGGAAAACCGATACAAATCATAGAACTGAAAAAATCAAAACCTCAAAATAATGGAAATGCAATTTTGGTTGCTAAAAATTTGGATAAAGGTTTTGCACTCTTACGCATCTTTGCCCCCTCTGTCCTTGCTAAGAAAAAAAGCGAAGCCTTTTTTTCATCTGCAACCTGTCATATACTGAATCAATAAAAGCACAGCAACTTCTCATTACACAAATGTTTCTTTTCTATAAATCTGCTACACAAATGCATAAAAAAATCCCTTTGCCCAAAAAATTATAAAGATAACTAAAAATACTGAATAAACAGATTTATAAAAAAATTAAAGTGTGTTAGCTAAATTTGTTTTTACATTATGATAATTCTCCTGATAAAATTAGAGTAATACTATCGTAAACCATAAAAGCAATGACCATTGCCTTCATGAGTTAATGAGAATAACGACCACAAACGAATGGAGTATCACACATCCTTGACCTTAAAAGGAAATGCTTTACTTTTGTTGTATGATCAGAAGCTTTTTGTGAGATATAAAATCTAAACAAATTATACTTCTAATCCGTGGTTGAAGGGGAAAAACTTCATGAAGAAGAGATATGTTCGGTTAGTCTCAAGGGCAGCTGTATGGTCCCCTCGTTTTGGTGGATTGGCTTTCTTTATTTTATTGTTTTCAGTTCTTTTACAGCGTTTTTCTGTGATTAATGTCGTTGATTTCATCATTTTGATTATCATCTCTACTTGCTGTGTTGTTGCCTCTCTTTTTCTTGCATTCAAAGCACTGCATAGTTTGTGGGTATATAACGCTCTTGGGGGAATGAAAGCTTTAAAAGGGATCATTTATTCGTTGATTACTGGTACACCATTGGTACTGTTTTTGGGATTTTGGTTTGCTTTGCCAGCTCTTCATGATATTTCTACCGATACACGCAGACCACCAGCTTTTTTTCGTACAACACGTCCCAGCAATGCTTTGCCACTTAAGAGTATTTTGATCGAACAAACAGCATTACAAATGTCACAATGGCCAGAAATGTCAGGGCGTCGTTATGATGGTTCTCCTAATCGTGTTCGTGATTCCGTTCTTAATGTATTAGCTGCTTACGATTGGCCTATTATTGCTCAACGGGAGTTTAAAGGTGAAGAACATGAAATCTATATTGAAACAATAGCAAAAACTTTTTACCTCGGTTTTATTTCAGATATTATTATACGTTTAACCGATGAAGGCGATACGACTTTTGTTGATATGCGCTCTGCTTCACGTTATTTGCCAAGAGACTTGGGGTCTAATGCTGCTTTTATTATCAATTTTATGGATGCGCTTGATACAGAAATAGCTTCACTCCCTATTTCTCAAGATGATAGGTAAAAATTTGAAAGTCTTATACACTCTATATGAATAACGCAGCTTATTCCTAAAATAAATTTCTCAATGTGCGAAGATGAATAAACAACTTATCACCTCTTAATAAATTATTGGTATCTTTCAACCGCGTTCCCCAAAACCTTATAGAAGCTTCTGAGCACATAAATTATGATTAAAATGCTTGAATTCGAATTTTCAATTTTAATATCATCGTAAATTGGCTTTTATTACAAGATTAGGAAATAGAAATGATACAATGAGCTAACAAATACCCTTTATAAGCTTACCTCCCGAAATCAGATAATTGCATTCATCAAAACACTACAATAATATTTACCGAGATATCTAATGTAAATGAATATAATCAAAGAAGAATCAACAATAAATAGCATATTTACATTGTTACCATGCTAAATTTTGTAGCCATTGTTTTGCACACTTGCATTGAGCGAATCGATGTCTAATAATTACCGTCCACATCTTGCTCTTCCGGTGCATGAAAAGCTTCTATGTTTTTGTTATTCTGATGGCTGTTATCATGCTGTTTTGCTTAGCAGATAAAAGGAATTTTACCATGAATCCAACCCCAAAGGCCTAAAAATTGGAAAGAAAAGGAAATAAGTTAAAAGAATCAATGGAATCAAAATTCCCGAACTTTTATATAACCTATTGATTTGATTAAATATTGGCTGGGGTACCTGGATTCGAACCAGGGAATGCCGGTACCAAAAACCGGTGCCTTACCGCTTGGCTATACCCCAAAAATATGCTCACAACCGCTTTTGCACCTTATAGCGATTCCTGTGAATGTGCGCAATATCTGAAAATCAAAGCTTTTACTTTTTCATCATAAAACTTTGAAATCTTATCCCTGTTGTGTTGATACAAAATTTGTCACAAAAATCTTATATTAGCTTTTTTTAATACAAGGAATAGCTATAATTCATCAGTTATTTTGCATTTTGAATCAATATTAGGTATCATTGAACTTATAAAAAGTTGTTCAATTCTATAGTAGCTGTCCCCAAAGAAGCTCCAATACTCTATTCGCAAAACACTGTGATAAATGCAATGCTATAGATATATGAATAGGGGAGAAAAATTGTATGATATTTGGATATTTTTAAATAAAACAATAATTTATAATCTATAATTATCTTTACTGCTCATTTAATAAGCATGGCACTACCATGATTTAAAGTGATAATTGATTTTTATTAGTCCACAGATGAAAAATTTTTCAGAAGCAGCTTTTATAAATTAATGATATTTTTTGTTTAAGCGTGTAAACTAAGAAATACTTTTATGAAGAAATCATCATCAAAATTTTAACATAAATAGCCATTCAACATTTGCTTTTAGATACTGTAAATGGCAAATTGAATTTGTGGAGTGAGCTTAAACAATTAGAATCAAGGAGACTTTTAAATGGCTTTTGAATTGGCCCCTTTGCCTTATGACTATGATGCTCTTTCGCCTTATATGTCACGCGAAACGCTTGAATATCATCATGATAAACATCACCTTGCTTATCTTACCAATACAAATAATTTTGTGAAAGATTTAGGCTTAGAAAATGAAAGCCTTGAAGATATTGTGAAAAAAAGTTTTGGAAAAAATATTGGATTGTTTAATAACGCAGCGCAATATTACAACCATAACCATTTTTGGCTTTGGATGAAGAAAGACGGCGGCGGTCGAAAACTTCCTGAAAAATTAGCAAAAGCTATTGATGTAGATCTAGGTGGATATGATAAATTCCGCGCTGATTTTATTGCTGCTGGCGTTTCCCAATTTGCTTCTGGATGGGCATGGGTTGCTTTTAAAGATGGGAAGCTTGAAATTATGAAAACACCTAATGGTGAAAATCCTTTAGTTCATGGTGCCCAACCTATTCTGGGTGTTGATGTGTGGGAGCATTCCTATTATATTGACTACCGCAATGTGCGTCCAAAATATCTTGAAGCTTTTGTAGATCATCTTATTAATTGGGACTACGTTTTGAAACTTTATGAAGATTGTGAGTTTTAATTTAGTGTTCCATGCTTTATGAAAGGCTTCATAAGCTAGAAATTATAAAGCCTTTCAAAAAAATAAAAATACCTAAATTAATAACAGTTTTTTCCTGTTATTTTTAGAATATATGCATAAATATATGCAACTTCTTCTAATTTTGAAAAACGTCCAGCGGCTCCTACATGACCTGAATCCATATTAATGCGTAATAAAATCTCATTATCGTCTGTTTTTAAATCTCTTAATTTTGCTACCCATTTTACAGGCTCCCAGTAGGTTACACGAGGATCGGTTAATCCTGCAATTGCAAGTATAGGAGGGTATTTTTGTGCTTTAACATTATCATAGGGGGAATAAGAAGCGATAAGCTTATAATCTTCTTTTGATTCAAGAGGATTTCCCCATTCTGGCCATTCAGGGGGAGTCAATGGTAGTGAAGCGTCTAACATTGTCGTTAATACATCAACAAAAGGTACATTTGCTACAATTCCAGCAAAATCCTGTGGTGCTATATTGGCAATAGCCCCCATCAACATCCCCCCTGCTGAGCCACCATAAGCAATAAGCCGGTCGTGAGAAGTAAATTTGTTATTTACAAGATAACGCCCACAAGCAATAAAATCTGTAAATGTATTGTATTTAAAAGAGTGTTTTCCTTTCTCATACCATTCAACTCCCTTTTCTTTTCCTCCACGAATATGGGCAATAGCATAAATAAAACCTCTGTTTACCAAAGAAAGTATATTGCTATTAAAACTAGCTGGTATAGAAATTCCATAAGCACCATAACCATAAAGCAAACAGGGTGCACTACCATTAAGAGTCGTTGTTTTGTGATAAAAAAGTGAAATAGGAATTTTTTCACCATCATCTGCTATCGCTGTAATACGTCGTGTTACATACTCTTCTTGATTATGCCCAGAGGGAATTATTTGCGTTTTTAAAAGTATTCTTTTGCGACTTTTCATCTCATAATCAAACACTTGATCAGGTGTTGTCATAGACGAATAGCAAAAACGAATGGTTTGACTGTTATATTCTGCTGCTCCTTGTAGACCTAACGCATAGGCCTCTTCAGTAAACGCAATGGAGTGAATTTGTTTCGTAATACGCTCCATGATTTTTATACGAGGAAGCCCTTCAAAACGTTCAAGCCAGATAAGAAAATCTTGATAAGCATCATGAGATAATATCAGACACCCAAGTTGATGTGGTACAAATTCAGACCAATTCTCCGATTGTGGAGATGTGTATGGTGCTACCATAATCTTGAAATCTTTTGCGTTATCTAGATTGGTCAAAATATAAAAAACATCACCACCTTCTGTAAGTGAATATTCAATACCTTTTTGTCTTTTCCGTATACATTGAGGAACAGAAAGAGGTTCTTTAGCAGGAATCAACCAAATCTCTGAAGTTTCATGATCATGAATATTAATATAAATAACGTCATTAAGCTTAGAACCATTTACATGTAAGAAAAATCCTGGGTCTTCTTCACGGAAAATAAGCTTATCTTGCGATTGGTTTGTGTTTAATTGGTGATAATATAGCTCTGAAGGTCGGTGGTTTTTATCCATCTTCGTATAAAAAAAACCTTCAGATTTAGCATCCCAGACAATCTGTCCGGATGTATCAATAATTGTGTCCATATAGTCAGATAATGTTTCTAAATTACGAATTTTAGCTGTGTAAAATTCTGATCCTTTATCATCATAGGTCCAGACAACATGTGTATGGTCAGGAGATTCTTGAACTAAACCAAAATTAAAATATTCTTTACCTTCAGCCAAAGCATCACCATTAAGATAAACGTTCTTCTCTCCACCATTCCTTGAGGTACGAAAATAATGTGGTTGTTGACCTCCAGTAACATAAGAGAACCCATAAGCAAAAAGCCCATTTTTTATAGGAACAGAACTATCATTTTCTTGAATACGACCTTTCATTTCAGTAAAAAGTAAATCTTGTAATGATTTTGTATCAGCCATCTGAGCCGCCTGATAAGCATTTTCCTTTTCGAGGTGATGCTGAATATTTGCGTCAAGACAGCTAGGTTTTTTAAAAACATCTTGCCAATTAGATGCACGTAACCAATGATAAGAGTCATCACGACAAATACCGTGATGCACTTCTTGATAAACAATTTTTGATGCTTTGGGAGGAAGTACAAAAGAACCAGTCATACACAATCCTACGTAAAAGATATTGAAAATTTTATTTGTATGTTAGAATCACAAAACATATGCAAGCGTGTATTTTCATAATTTCTACTTAACAACAAAGGAAGAGCTATAATATTTTCCACAATTATACTTTTATATTCCCATTACATAATATCACAAAGATTATCTTCTGAAGAGAAAGCCACTTTTATAAAATTTATACGCTAAAAAAATGAGGCTATTTGATAGCAAAATTGAATTTTTCTTTAAACAATAAAACTAACTTTTGGATATATATAAATTAAGATCTATTTTGATATGGTATACAGATATTAAAAAAGAAAAAGACCTCTCTATGCTATATGACAAATAATTTATTATTCTGTGATATTTTTTATTTCTTCATAGAGTGTAATCATTGCGATTTTTTATTTTATTTATCACATTTTTAATTTTTACGAATCATTTAAGATATTTTTTCTTTTAAAAAAGAAAATTTATAAAAAAATATTTATTTTAGTAATAAAATATTAAATTTGTAAAAGTATAAATTAACATCTTTATTTATATTTTATCTATAAAATACATAACTTTGTGACATATTATTTTTTATCTTTATGATAAATTTTGATTTATACGTGAAATTTTATAGAACAAAACTATATTTAATATCTAAGCGTTTGGTTTTTCTTATTATATATTATGACTAAAAAGAGGTATTTATTTGATTTTTTTGTGTTTTGGTAATTTTGTAGAATAATTGAATTGACAAAAAAGATTTTTGTACAATATGAAACCCATGTGCGTGAGATCTCTGTATCGTGAGTATATGTGCTGTATCTCGATTTTAAATTACTCGATTCTAAATTAAAGGAAACAAGAATGGAACATCGTCCAGTCTTAGAGACTGAAAGCAATTTAGTTATTACATTGGTTGCTGATATTGTTGCTGCCTACGTAAGTAATAATTCTATTCGACCGACTGAAGTACCAAGTTTGATTGCTGATGTCCATGCCGCTTTTCGTAAAGCGGGGAATGTAGAATTAACAGAAAGCGAAATAGAAAAGCAAAGGCCTGCTGTTAACCCAAAGCGTTCGATTTTTCCGGATTATCTCATTTGCCTTGAAGATGGGAAAAAATTTAAATCTTTGAAACGTCATCTCATGACACATTATGGAATGTTGCCAGAAGAATATCGTGAAAAGTGGCAATTAGACAGTTCTTATCCTATGGTAGCACCTAATTATGCGAAAGCTCGTTCAGCTTTAGCAAAAGAAATGGGGCTTGGGCGCAAAAATAAACGGAAAAAAAGCAAATAATTACATTTTCAAACAAATGATATTTCTGAACTGTAAAAGTGTTTTTTCGTAGATGTATTTCTTGTAAGAATGTTGAGTGTTTTTGTTATGAAACATTAGTGCTATATATAACTTTCTTTACGAATTCGTTCAATCATCGATTTAAGACCATTTGAGCGTTGTGGTGTAAGATTGTCGTTTAGGCCAAGTCTTTTAAAGAGTCCTTCGACGTCAGCGTTGCGGATTTCAGAAGCTTTTTTACCCGAATAGAAAGCAAGAAGAATGTAGATAAGCCCACGTACGATATGTGCATCGGAGTCGCCTTGAAATGTTATTGTTGGATTGTCTGTATTAGTACGTGAAGATAAAAGCCATACTTGACTAACACAACCAGGCACTTTATGCGTTTCATTTCGAGCACTTTCAGGAAAAGGCGGCAATTCGTTTCCAAGTTCAATCACATAACGATAACGATCTTCCCAATTATCCAAAAGAGAAAAATTTCCTATAATCTCATCGATCCTTTCTGTCATAATATCAGTCCTGCCCTATTTTGCTAATCCTATTGCACGCAATTATTTTACAGATAAAAATTATTCTTCTTAGTGTAGTGCCAATGATGAATGCTAAAGATTTTGATTTCAAGGTAACACTTTATGTCTCCGTGTGGATTCTTCTGTGCCTATCTTGGAAGTGTCATCTGGAAGAGCTGCCGTCTTCTTGTTATCCAATATATGTCCAAAATATTCATAAGCTGCTCTTGCTCCATCACGTGCACGCTCACCAAGTGAGCTTAAAAATGATTTACCAACTTTGCAGGCTTCTATATTACGGTCACAGAATTTTCCTAAATCATTTAAAGTTTGCCTAAAAGCCACAACCACTTCGCCCGTTGTTGTTTCACTATTTGTTTGAAAAGAGGAATCATTACTGCTTGGTTTTGCTACAAAAAATGAAATGGTGACAAAAATAAAAAATAAAAAAATAATAATTTGATTAAAAAACGTATCATAGGCAACCAATGTACCGCAGTTATAAATGAAACAAAAATAATAATTTATACCCTTCTTCTTTATAAAAAATTTACAAAATTACCATTTTATGGAATTGAACATTTGTTTAGCAAATTTATATCATTGAGAATGAAGCTGGTGCAAAAATGAGCTTTTAAAATCTGTAAGCTTATACTCTCATTAATATAGTCAAATGTATAGCGACAAAAAACGAGGTATCAAAACCATGATATACGAGAACTATAATACGATATAATATTCTGATTCATAATAATAATCTATTATTTCGTATATTAAATGTAAGCCCCTAATACGATCACATTCTCTCATTTTAAACCCTCTTAATGAATGTTCTCAAAGTAAGGGTTATCATAACTCTGAGAGCTGACAAAGAATATGATGGAGCTATCTTGTACAACATATATTACAATTTTTTGTTTTATAAAAAATACTATTACAAAATTATCAAGGCAAAGAAGAAATCTATAGAGATTTTAGAATCACTTGTGTTAATATTTATGAGATTTATCGAATCTGAGTAAAGGATATTTGTACTAAAATATATATGGCATTAGGGAATAATTATGTTCATGATACTATTTTATGAGAATATACCCCTTGTATATATAAGATATTTAAAAAAGATACACACTGCTATCAGTTCCGCAATATAATAAAAAGCCATTTTAACTTAATCTCAAATACTGCTCAATATATTGCACAAAAAAATGAAAAAATAATATAGCATTTTATTAATTTGATAACGATAGGTGACGAGATAACTTATGAAGTATAAAAATGGTACTGTAGAATTGAAACCCCTTTTTACACCTATTAAAAATTCTATAAAATATGGAACTAAAAAATTGTATGAGGGCTATCGTTCATTTATCGCCTTATGCATTTATGTGATAACCTTATTCATTTTTAAAAATCTATAAAGATAGAGATACATCTTCTTCTCATTGGACATAAGAATAATTCATATTCACTTCTATGTAAGAAACAACCGTAATTGGAATAAAAAATAAAAATAATGACAAAAAGACGAAAAATGCGCAAAACAAAAAATGCAAAAAAGCGTAAATACTATAGTAGTCTTGTTATAAGCTTTTTTCTTATAAGTAGTTGTTTTCTTTTTTGGATAGTAAAAACACTTTATTTTTATACACGTAAAAATACTTTTTTTTTCCTTGGAGCCTTTCTCTTTATCATTAGTTTGGGATTTGTTTCCTTTAATGCCTTATTTTCCCAAATGACAATGCATCAGGGTAGCTTTACTAAAATGAAGTTTATATTTCCTCCAGAGTTAAAGCAAAATTCGACTTTATCCGAAAAAAAAGCAATATCTCACCCGATTTCTCACATTCCTTTTATACCTTCTTCAAACAAACTACATAAAAACTCATCTTCACATTCTCTGTCAAAAAATACACTGGAAATGCAAAATAAATTGGCAAAACTAGGTTTCTATGATGGTCCTTTAGATGGAATTGAGGGGCCTAAAACGCGTCGTGCCATAGCACTATGGAAACAACAAACTGCGCAAGAGATGCAAAATAGTACTTTATCCAATACTACAGCAGATGAAATTGCAATATTAATTCAACAGAGTGAAATAAAAATTGCAAATGAAACAAAAGATACGCCGCACTCAGTAAAAACTGTTTTAAATCCTCCTGTAGCAGATATTATACAAGTGCAAAAAGCTTTACGTATTTTTGGTAATCAGGAAGTTATCGTCACAGGTGTAGAAGATCAAAAGACAATAGAAGCTTTAAAACAATTTCAAAAAATGTTTAATCTTCCTATAACAGGTAAGATTGATCATATAGTTTTGGTCAAAATGCGTGAAATTGGTTTGTTGAATTGAAGGAAAACATCTATTTCATAAAGCAAACACTAATAACAGGGTATAATTTACTCTTCTGTCGTATAGTTTTTCTCATAAATATATCAAAGACACTCTTCTTTTTTCATACATAAAATTTGTAACATAGCCTAGAATTTTTTGCTTTTTAGAAAAAATAGAGAGTATATACAATTTATTCTGTATATTTAGATTAATATATTAGTTTATAAAAATAATTATCCGTTTTGCAATTTGAATAAGAACCCAGCATATAGAAATATTATTTTATTTCAATTCCTTAATTCAAAATAAAAAAACATAAAATGCCTCATGAACTACCCTAATATACAAGCGATGACAATATTGGGAACTTGTAAATAGAGTGAAAGTTTAGATCTTGATTTTCATAAGCATAAATATGGCAGTATACAACGAATTTTACACCACACCTCTCATAAAATAATATAATGAGAAGAGCTCTGAATTTAGCTGATTACTATAAGTTCATCGGCTAACTGCACAGTGAGCATGCAATTCTTTGTAAAAGCATACTTCTCTTTAAAACGTGACTAAATAAAGTACACATTAAAAACGTATAAATAATGATTATTTTACTTCTATTTTTGTAGACTTATCAAAAATATACTTTCCTCTCACTACATACAACTTACAGTATATCTTAGAGATATGCTTTTCTCCTTCACAGAAAATAAAAGGTCTGTAATGATTTATTTTAGCGTATGGCAACCACCACACGATAACAGATATTAACTCATTATATTTTTTTAGCTATCACAGCCTGTGCTGCTGCTAAACGCGCAATTGGCACCCGAAAAGGAGAACACGAGACATAATCTAGAACATTTTCTTCACATAAAGCAATAGAAGCAGGATCGCCTCCATGTTCACCGCAAATTCCTAATTTTATTTTTGGTCGCCGTGAACGACCACGTTGCGCAGCAAATGTAATAAGTTCCCCTACTCCATCACGGTCAATGGATACGAAAGGATCTTGTTCTAAAAGTCCTTTTTGAAAATAGATTGCTAAAAAGGGTGCGGCATCATCACGAGAAATGCCAAAAGTGGTTTGTGTCAAATCATTTGTTCCAAATGAAAAAAATTCTGCAGTTTCTGCTATTTCATCTGCCCGAAGAGCTGCTCTTGGAAGCTCAATCATCGTTCCAACCATGTACTGGATACTGCTTCCCTTTTCCTTCATCACTTCACCAGCTACCTGATCAATACGCGCTTTTACAAAATCAAGTTCAGATTTAAGTGCTACGAGTGGTACCATAATTTCAAGCATAACAGAAGAGCCAGATTTTTGCGCAGCTTCTACGGCTGCTTCAAAAATCGCTCGTGCTTGCATTTCTGCAATTTCTGGATAAGTAATAGCCAAACGGCATCCTCGTAATCCAAGCATGGGATTAAATTCGTGCAACTGTTGCGCGCGTTCAGAAAGTACTTCAGTAGAAACCCCCATAGCCGTTGCAACTTCAAGAATTTCTGCATCAGTTTTTGGTAAAAATTCATGTAGTGGTGGATCTAGCAAGCGAATAGTAACAGGCAAACCATGCATAATTTCAAACAATTCAGCAAAATCTGAGCGCTGCATTGGCAAAAGCTTATCGAGTGCTTTACGACGACCACTTTCATCATTGCTTAAAATCATTTCACGCATAGCAACAATACGTTCACCAGAAAAAAACATATGTTCTGTACGACAAAGACCAATACCTTCAGCTCCAAAAGAACGCCCCATACGTGCATCAGACGGTGTTTCAGCATTAGCGCGAACTCTTATACGCCGCATTCCATCAGCCCATTCCATTAATTTTGCAAAATCTCCACAAAGCTCCGGTTGCAACATGGCAACCTTTCCTTTTAAAACTTCTCCGCTTCCACCATCAATCGTAATAACATCACCCTTTTTAAAACTTTGCCCTGAAGCAAACATGGAGTTTGTATTATAATCAATCCTTATACTACCAGCACCAGAAATACACGGCTTTCCCATACCACGGGCGACAACAGCGGCATGGCTCGTCATACCGCCACGCGTGGTTAAAATCCCTTCTGCAGCATGCATACCATGAATATCTTCTGGACTTGTTTCTACACGTACTAAAATAACTTTACGACCTTCTACTGATGCATTTTCTGCTTCTTCCGAAGTAAAAACAATTTCACCCGTTGCCGCTCCTGGAGAAGCAGGTAAACCACGTGCGATAATAAAACGTTCTGCTTTAGGATCGAGGGTGGGATGAAGAAGTTGGTCAAGCGATTTTGCATCAATGCGCATCACCGCTTCTTCACGACTTATCAACCCCTCTTCAACCATTTCCGTCGCGATCTTTAGTGCCGCACGAACCGTTCGTTTTCCTGAACGCGTCTGCAACATCCATAACTTACCTTTTTCAATGGTAAATTCTAAGTCTTGCATATCCCGATAATGCTGTTCAAGCTTCTGCGCGATCTGAGACAGCTTCAAAAAAGCCTCTGGCATAATCTTTTCCAAAGATGGTTTATTTGAACCAGCAACGATACGCGCATTTTCTGTAATATTTTGTGGGGTTCGAATACCCGCTACAACATCTTCACCCTGTGCATCTACTAGAAATTCACCGTACAGTTCTTTTTGTCCTGTTGATGGATTGCGCGTAAAAGCAACACCCGTTGCTGAATCGTCCCCCATATTGCCAAAAACCATCGCCTGTATATTAACTGCCGTTCCCCAATTTTCAGAAATATTATGTAAACGGCGATAAGTCACAGCACGTGCTGTCATCCAACTAGAAAAAACTGCTCCAATCGCCCCCCACAATTGCTGTTCAGGATCTTGCGGAAAAGGCTTCCCTAATTTTTCTTCTACATATGTCTTATAAGAAACAATAATAGCTTTCCAATCATCCGCTGTCATCTCTGTATCAACACTATAACCATTACGCGCTTTTGACTCATCGAGAACCTCTTCAAAATACGAATGGTCTAATCCTAAAACAACATTAGAATACATTTGAATAAAACGACGATAACTATCATAAGCAAAACGTTCATTACCGGTTTGTAAAGCGATTGCTTTCACAGTCTTATCATTCATACCAAGATTGAGCACTGTATCCATCATTCCTGGCATAGAAGCTCTAGCACCTGAGCGAACAGAAAGTAAAAGAGGTCTTTCTTCATTCCCAAATTCACGTCCTGTTTGTTCACCAACACGCTTTAATGCTTGCTTGACAACTTCTTGTAATTCTTCTGGATACGATTTGTTATGTGTATAATAAAAATTACACACTTCTGTTGTAAGAGTAAATCCGGGAGGTACGGGCAAACCAAGATTACTCATTTCCGCTAAATTAGCTCCTTTGCCACCGAGGAGGTTGCGTTTGCTTGCACTTCCTTCCGCACTGCCATCTCCAAAACTATAAACCCATTTTTCCATCGCACAATTCCTCTTAATATAGGCATCAAAATATCATGTGATCCCGCTTCACCACCAAAACAAGGACTCGATCAACACTAGCCAAACAAAAATATTGCTTTATAAATACTCCCCACCTTTTCAAAAGGGCAATCAAACACAACTATCCATACCCATTTTCATACAGAGTTTATACAGAGAAAACTTAATTTTTAAGAAAACCATCAATCACCGAAGAGAAATTTTCTACCGACATGACGCCTTCATACTTATTACCATTGATAAAGAAAGTAGGCGTCGCTGTAACACCAAGTTCTTTACCACGCTCAAAAGATGCATTTACTTCATCTAAAATGGACTGATTTGTTAAACAAGCCTTAAAACTTTCATCTGTAAAATCTGCCTTTAAGCTAATTTCCTTCAACGGTGTCAGAACATCTCTTTCAAAAATCCACTCAGACTGTTTTTGAAATAAAACTTCTATCAAAGGAAAATAGCGATCTTCTGGTGCACATCGTGCCAACATAAAACCCGCCGTTGCCCGAGGTTCAAAAGCATATTCTCGGAAAATAAGTCTTACTTTTCCCGTTTTAATATATTTTTTACGAATTTGAGGAAGTATATCATTATAAAAATGTGCACAATGAATACAGGTTAATGAAGCATATTCAACAATTGTTACTGGTGCATCCAGCTCCCCCTCAAACCTATCTCTTACTTTTCCTGATTGAAGGACCTCTGCCATATCAATAGTTGAAACTGATTTAGCACTATTAGCAACAACGGCAGTTCCACTGATTTGTACAGTTACCATTAAGAAAAAAATTATCCCGAAAGATAAAAAAGAACGATACATGAACATAAATAATACTTTTCTGTTGTTATTAAACGAATAAGAATCCCACCTTTTTCATATAATAAAGGGAAATATATAAGATATCTTATTATTTATTATTTTTTTCTGCAAAAATGCAACAACCAAGTTTATAAAGTGATTGGCGTAAATTCTCATTTTCAATCTCCTTAAGCATTTTTTCTATGTGTTTTTTGTCTTTTTTTTTCGGATCTTGTTTTATTGGCCAATGATTTTTTGGAATAGATACAGATCTTTGCTTAATCTTAATACGATCAATCGCGATATAACCAAAAAAGGCATTAATTCTATGGAGCAATTCATCTGTTTCATGCATTAATTTTAAAGCAGCAAATCCTTCACATGCTACAACAAGTGTTGCAGGTTGGAAAACTTCATCTTGAACGGCACGATATTTCCAAATAATTTTAAGAGGCATTGTATGTTCACTGATATCATAACCTGCAATTTGTGGCCAATGCTCTATAAGTGCAACATTAAGTCCTGTCCGTTTACGTAAAACCGGATCAAGCATTTTAGATACCGTCTCAGAAAGAGAACAAAAATAGCGCTTTTTAAATTGTTTGCTCATTTTTTTAAATCATTATTCAGACATATCTTAAATTATAATAGGTTCTTTTATCTAAAAGCTACTTACCAGAACACCTTATCAAATAGCAAAAAAGCCAATTATTACCTAGCCAAAGTCTCTATAATAAAGTAGCAAAAATAAACCATAAATTGCAAAATACATGCTTTTTTCTTTTGCATTTTATATCTCCCTATGATTGAAAACAATCATGCATGAAATTTCTTCGCGCCTCCTTTCTTGGTACGATCAAAAGCACCGGCATTTACCATGGCGTATTACCCCTGATGAACAAGCACGAGGTATCCGTCCTGATCCCTATCGCATTTGGCTTTCTGAAATCATGCTTCAACAAACAACTGTCGAAGCCGTAAAACCTTATTTTCAAAAATTTGTGAAACTGTGGCCTGATCTTTCTTCTTTAGCAAAAGCCTCACAAGATGATATCATGAAAGCATGGGCTGGTCTTGGTTATTATTCGCGTGCACATAATCTTAAAAATTGTGCTAAGCAGCTTGTTGAAAACTATGCAGGACAATTTCCACAATCTGTAAAAGCATTACGCACCCTATCTGGTATTGGGGATTACACTGCCGCAGCCATCGCTGCAATCGCCTTTAATCAGCCTATAGCAGTTGTGGATAGTAATGTCGAACGCGTAGTTACCCGCCTTTTTGCTATCACTTCAATATTGCCAAAAGCAAAAATTGAAATCAAAGAAAAAACACAAGAAATTACCGCTTTAAATCGCCCAGGTGACTTTGCTCAAGCAATGATGGATCTGGGAGCAGCCATTTGTACACCACGTAAACCATCTTGTTACATTTGCCCTCTTCAAACCTTGTGCCAAGCAGCAAAGATGGAAAGAGCAGAGTCTTTTCCAGTTAAAGCACCTAAAAAAGAACGCCCTGCAAAAACTGGTGTTGCTTTTGTTGTACTGAATGAAAAACGACAAATATATCTAGAAAAACGCCAAGAGAAAAAACTTCTCAATGGAATGACCCAAATTCCTAACAATATTGGGATAGACAACGAAAACGGACTCCAAAATGCGCCATTTAGAGCCAATTGGCAATTCAAAGGACAAATTACACATGTATTTACCCACTTTTCTCTGAAACTCGACGTTTACTACACTAATAGTGTTTACGAAATGAATCATGAAAATGGCTGGTGGTGCGATATACAAAATCTTGCTGAAGAAGCACTTCCTACTGTTATAAAAAAAGCCATTTCTATAGCAGTTCCCGATTGCTTTAGACTAAAATAATTCTTGTCATTAAAATAAGCTGTACATGATGTATCAGAAAAAAAATTCTGCTTGCAAATTACAAAGGAAGTTAAGATAATATAATAAAAATGTTTAAAAAAAAGCAGATATGCCTCTTTGATAAGTTATCTCAATATAAAAACACGACATTTAAGAGCTAATAATTATAATGATACTGTCAGCTTAATTCACACAACACCTGTTTTTAACATTTGTGAACGTATGACCGTCCTTAAATTATCTATAGGCTTTAACCTTCCATTTTCCTGATAATACCAAAAAGTCCAGCCGTTACAGCTTTGTGAATCTTGCGCTTTTCGTCCCATTGCATGTATAGAACCAGCTTCACCACCATGCATGATCGTACCATCAGCTCTTACAATAGCAGATACTTGCTTTTTGCGATCATAAAGAACTTCTCCAGGATAAAGTAAGCCCGCTTCAAGTAAACTATTAAATGCTACACGTGGTTCGGCTTTTTTTCTATCCAAAATCGCCAATTCTGGTTTGTCTAAAGGTTGCACTGCCGCAATCCTCTCACACGCCGCATCAATATAATCTTGTTCGCGTTCAATTCCTACAAAATCACGTCCCAACAGTTTGGCAACAGCGCCTGTCGTTCCCGAACCGAAAAATGGGTCAAGGATAACATCACCAGGCTTACTAGACGCCATAATAATGCGCGCTAATAAAGCTTGTGGCTTTTGTGTTGGATGCAATTTACGTCCTGCTTCATCTTTTAAACGTTCAGTGCCAGTACAGAGGGGGAAAAGCCAATCTGAACGCATTTGTAAATCTTCATTGGCAGCTTTCAAAGCATCATAATTAAACGTATATTTTTTATCCTTTTGATCTCGAACAGCCCAAATAAGTGTCTCATGAGCATTTTGAAAACGACGTCCTCGAAAATTAGGCATAGGATTGTTTTTACGCCAAATAATATCATTAAGCATCCAAAAACCTAAATCTTGTAATGCCGTACCAACCCGAAAAATATTATGATAAGATCCTATAACCCAAATCGTCCCATTGGGTTTTAATACACGACGACACGCAAGCAACCATGCTCGCGTAAAAGCATCATAAGAAGCAAAACTCTCAAACTGATCCCATGCATCATCAACTGCGTCAACAAGCGAATAATCTGGACGATATAGCGCACCATCCAATTGTAAATTATAAGGAGGATCCGCAAAAATCACATCAACAGAATGTTTTGGAAGTTTTTCTAGTACTGCAACACAATCTCCTTTGAAAATTTTATTGCGCCATGGCACCTGTGAGGAAGTACGAGTGAAATCTTTTTGAAGATGAATAACTGTCATGAAAAACCCAACAAAATGAACTAAATTTGCCCTATAATCAACCAAAATGGTTTATAGGCCCGCATTACTCATCCATATTTACAAAATAGAGTAAACGTATCGTTAAACTTCTGCAAAATTGATATTTATTTTTGTACTTTCAAGAAAAATAATGGAATTTCATACTGACAAGTCCCTATTTTCCTCTCTTACACCGCGCTGTTCCCATATTTTTTATTTTATTAAATGAATAAGAATCACTTTCAAAGCATCTTTTTATACAATAGAGTCTCTCAATGGCATTTCTATAAAAGTTTTTCTATAAAAGTTTTCAAGCTTTAAGATAATATGTAAAGGAATATCTCATGCCTCAAATAGATCTTATTATTTTTGATTGTGATGGAGTTTTGGTAGATTCTGAATATCTTGTAGCAAAAATTGGATCTCAGCTACTGAAACAAACAGGATATGAAATATCGCCTGAAGAATTGAGTAAGCGTTATGCGGGACTCATTTTTCGCGATATTCTTAAACACGTTGAAAAGGAAACAGAAAAACCAATTTCTGCTCAGCTCATAGAGCAAATGTCGAATCTTTTTCGCGCACAAATAAAAACTGAATTACGTGCTATTGATGGTATAAGAAAAGCGTTAGAGGTTATTCAAACTCGCTATCCTTATTGTATCTGCTCTAATGCAAAGAGCATAGATATAAAAGAGATGCTTATTGCTGTTAATCTCTACGATCTTTTTAATAATAAAATATTTTCTGCTCCTGAAGTTGGAACAAAAAAACAAAACCAGCTCCTGATGTTTTTCTTTTTGCCGCACAACAATTACATGCAAAACCAGCAAACACTATTGTTATAGAAGACTCACTTCATGGTGTACATGCTGCAATAGCAGCAGGTATGCGCGTCATCGGTTTTACTGGAGGGTCACACAGTTATCTTGGCCACTCTAATGCACTTGCAGAAGCTGGTGCTGAAACAGTTATCGCCAAACATGCTCATTTAGGAGAAGTCTTAGAGGCAATGGCAGTATGGCAAAATTTATCATAAAAAAATCTCTTGAATGCATCTTCATTGATAAACTTGTTCAGTACATTTTTATCAATATGATTTTATCTTGGTTAAAACATATCTCTAAACAATTCGTATTCTGCTTATTATAGAATAATAAATATGCATCTGATTTCCTCTCTATAACAAAATATGAAATTGATAATATTGAAAATGAAGCATGCTATTTTTTTAGTAATAATGACATAGATAAACAACTTAATCAGCTAAAATCAAACTAACCTTTAAATTAGATAATGTGTAATAACTATCATTATAAATAAATCTCTAATAAACAGAAATAGTACTTCATTTAAAAAACTATTTGTATTTAAACAAAATATTTCGAATATCAGACTTTCATAGTTCTTATGTCTATCTCTTAGTAAGATATTATATAATAAAAAATATTTAAAAATACAGACTACAATAATAAATTTAGTAGCTTTATTTTACCTTATGAATTCATATAGATATTGAATTTAAAATTAGTATTTTTAATAGACTATAGTATATTTAATACATAGAATAGCTTTAACAAATTTTATAATATAACTATAAAAAATAACTTAAAACTTATATTTTTTTATATATTTGTAATAAAAACACATAATATATATGTTTTATTATTGACTATAAATTCATAATGTAGTATATAATTGCGGATAGTGAAATCTGTAAGAACATTTTGTGTGTTATTGCGGTATGCTAAACAAGCATCATTAGATTCACTTATTTATTAAAATAAAAAAATATTTGAGGTAAAGTTATGATTAGAATATTTAGAAAATACATATTCAATATCTTCATGGCAACTACTTTTTTTCTTTCACAAATTGTAAATGTTAATGCAAATTACTTGAGAAATGTTTCTCAAAATGACGTTACTGATTGCATAACAGAATACGTGAAAGATACAACATCTAAAGTAGCTAGCACAAGTGCTTCATATATCCCAGCTGTAAATTATGAAACAATAAATGGAACCATAGCTGAAGAAAAAGTTGAAAAAGTTGTTGAACCGATCACAATAGGAATGGGACTCTTGGTTGCTGGATACGCAATAAGCTTCATCAGTTCAATTATAGGATGGATAAAGGATATTGTAATAATCTTTAAATAAAAACCTCTTCTTCAAAACTTCAAAAATGACTCCATTATGTGCTTAATTATTTACTAAAAATATATAATGGGGTCCTTTTCTCTCAATAATAAATACGAGAAATACATTCTATCCTCTGGTTTATTATGACAGATAGTCTGATCTACTAGTTGCTAAGGGTAGAGTGTATTTGAAGTAAAATTTGAGCCTATTATGCTGAGGTTTTTCCATAGTAGAAGCTTTAGGTTTTGAATTTTTTATCAGAATCATTATGGCCATATTTAGTGAAATAATCGGATTAGCAATAGGTAAAATTAAAAAATAAATCATGATGTTATATCTTATGAAAAAGAGAGCTCTTTTTAATAATATAGCAAGCTAGCAAAAAAGGTTTTAAGAGTTACAATTTAAAGGTGTTCCCCCAAAATTGAGGCGCTTATTGAGAAAAAGATAAGCAGATGAATTTCAAAAGGATTGTATCATATCACAAAGGTATGGGATTTTACTCAATTTAAGACAAAAATGATATTGTTTAAAGAATGCTCTATTTTAAAGTTAACAAACCAAAAACTGGATTGGTTGATTTTGCCAACTCAAAATTGAACTGGCTAATTTGTCAAGAGGTTACGTTTGGGAACAAAATGAAAAGATATTTATGAGAGCCTCTCTAAATGAACTTTTAAACGTTTAGAACCATAAATGAGATCTCTATAAGAAATATTTGAAACTGATGTTTTATCACAATTATAAGCTTATTATCCTTTCATTTGCTTTAAGAGAATTTTTTCTTTTGAGTAAACCTCAGCTATAGATTTAATAACAGAGCAAATCTTCAAGCCTTATATTTGTAAAAAACACTGCTTTTATCTTATAAGAGGTTGTTTTGAAAACCAATGCTTGCAAACATAAAAAGAATGTTTTTCAGATATTTACTTAATATGCATTTACTTTTGATTGGATTGATAAAGCTACCAAACGTTTTGATACATTTTGATTTTAGAATTTAAATTATTTCAATCCACTCCGCTCGATTTTGAGCTTAGTATTTTAATAATGCGCCTTGTTTCAAATAAATCGCCTCAAATATGAGGACGTTATTATTGCGCTTGATAACCATAACAAAGTCTCTCTCATGCTAATGAATAATATCAAGATCATACCCATCATTTACATTCCTTTTGATAAATTTTAATCAATAGAATAAAGGACTTGCAATATGATACGTTTTGTATATATGTGGCTCATTACTCTAATTGTAGACGTTATTATGAGAATAGACATTTAAAAGCCGCATTATATGACTTAGCATGGCTTTCTTTTTTAAATTCTCTTTTTGGGAATCAATTTTACTTTGCTTTTTTTGTTGAGTTTTGTATTGCCATATGCCTTCTCCCCAAACCTTAGCACAATATGAGATCTTGGCATTCCTATAGACAAAGCCATAAACCTCAGAAGATCTACCAACACCAGCAGTGCCATAAATCTTTGTACAACCATTAATAACAGCATAATTAATAAATTTTTGCATGGCTATGCATGTGAGAAAAACCAAAAAACTTGGCACGCCCATAAATCCTTGCGTAACTAAACACCACAGCATCATAAAAAACATGGACATGATCATAAATATAGGCATCATCATGAACGCAAGCGCCCACCACTCACATGAGCATTGTACTTTGTAAAAAGCCAGCATATCTCTCCAATCTATAACTGGTTTATCGTGGTTTTATGGCGTTTTTTGCCTAAGAGAGCGCGCGCTTTTTTGTTGCTTGTAAAATCAACATTCAACCCTAACGCAGCAGCATATTTGAGACAAATATTAAGTATTAAGGCGATAAGAGCTCTAACAGCTGTTACAGCTTTTGTATAACAAATAGGGGTAAGAGTATTGCATATCTCTGTTTGTGTAATCTCTGAAATAAGAAGACGATCTAACTTTGGAAGAGTATGAAGTTTTACAAGGTAAAAACCAGTTCCTATTCTTACTATTACTGTTTAATTCAGCTTTACGGCTTTCAAAAGCATCTAAGGCAATATCTTTTAAATAATAGAGATTATACATTGCCACACGCTTTTGTTTATTGCGTTCCTTAATGAGACCACGCCCCTCATACAAAACAGAACGCCATTGGTTTATACATTTACGGGCTTTCTTTTAAGAAACATTTCGCAATGCACCTACCCCCATTTCGCGGTAGCACCCATGAATAGTATAACAATAAAGTCATTGAACACCCCTATCTTTACGCTTAATGAAACAACAAGCTTGCACTATCATTATATTTGCCAGCCCCCAATGTTGCCGACATCCCTTGCATTAGGACGGTTTACAAGAGGTATTTTTAGTCCTTTCTTGTACAGTCTTTATCTATACATACATCCTGCTTATGATACGCAAGAGAATGGTTTTGATTGATTTAAGATAAACAGACTTGGAATAGGAGAATCTGATGATATCCGAGACTCTCATTCAACATGCAAAACAATTAATTATTTTTGTAAATCAATATTTCACCATATAGATGAGAGATAAACTACTTTTTTGTATTTTCTTCATTACCAATAACATTGCAGAACATAGATATAATACGTATTAATATAAAAACCGATAATATAGAAAAAATGCCCCAGATATACACTTAAAGATGAAATGCCATGAAATCACCTTATAAATCTCTCAATCTGCATTCAGACTATATCATTTAAGTATTTATTTTAGAGAGTTTGATCGTTATTAAAAGATTAAAAGCATAAGCAATTGTGTCTTTGCGTGAGGAGGCTTAAATAAATACCGTCTTATGTATTAACCTTATCATTTAGGAAATTGCATAAATGAATACAGATTGTAAAATTAATTTAATGAATAACAAAAAAATCTCTCCAGTATAATAAGCTTTCTGTGAGTATTTATATTTCAAAAAGGAATCGTTAAGGTTGTTTCTTTTCATTCTGTATTAAGAAGAACAAAACAAAGTTTTTTTCATTTAATAATTTAAATATTATTAAAAACATGAAATAAATAACCTCATCAATTTACCAAAAATAAACGAAGGGAAAGATGTATGAGATATATCAGCACGAGAGGTGAGGCTCCTGCTTTAGGTTTTACGGAAACTGTTATGACTGGGCTAGCTAATGATGGTGGACTTTATCTTCCAGAAAAATTTCCCCAATTATCATTCGATGCATTACGAGCACTCCGCGGCCAATCCTATATAACAATTGCTAAAACACTTCTTTGGCCCTTTGTTAATAATGAAATTGAATACACAGCTTTTGAAAATATGATTGCTGAATCTTATGCAACCTTTCATCATCCAGCGGTCTGTCCGTTACTGCAAACTGGAACAAATGAATTTGTTCTTGAACTTTTTCACGGCCCCACTTTAGCATTTAAAGATGTTGCAATGCAGTTTCTTTCTCGACTGATGGATTATATTCTGACTAAAAAAAACAGACGCGCAACGATTATTGCTGCCACATCAGGTGATACAGGTGGCGCTGCAGTACAAGCCTTTGCTGGAAGAAAATATTCCGACGTTTTTATTTTGTTTCCTAAAGGACGCGTATCACCTGTTCAACAGAGGCAAATGACAACCCATAAAAATGTAAATGTTCATGCTATCGCCATTGAAGGAAATTTTGATGATTGCCAAGCGCTTGTTAAAGCAATGTTTAATGATCACACTTTCCGTCAGCAAAAAGCACTTTCAGGAGTTAATTCGATAAATTGGGCGCGTATCATGGCGCAAATTGTTTATTATTTTTCATCTGCACTTTCTCTAGGTGCTCCTGATAGAGCTGTCTCATTTACTGTTCCTACTGGAAACTTCGGTGATATTTTTGCAGGTTATGTCGCTGCACGTATGGGATTACCCATCGCCAAACTGGTCATTGCAACAAATGATAATGATATCCTTGTACGCACATTGAAAAACGGTATTTATGAAACACAACCTATAACCCACACAACATCACCTTCTATGGATATTCAAATCTCTTCTAATTTTGAACGCTTACTGTTTGAAAGTGGTAATCGTGATCCATTATGGATTCGCAATGCTATGGAAAACTTGAAAAAAACAGGATATTTTAATCTCAATGAAAAACAGCTCAAAAATATATCCTCTCTCTTTTCTGCTGGGAAAAGTAGCATAGCCGAGACAGCACAAACAATTAACAGCGTTTATAAGGAAAGCGGCTATCTCGCTGATCCGCATACCGCTGTAGCGCTTAAAGTGGCGCGCGAAAACAAGCAACCACACATTCCAATGATTGTCCTTGCGACTGCTCATCCTGCTAAATTTCCTGATGCCATCAAAAGTGCCTGTGGACTTAATGCCCAATGGCCTCCTCGTCTCAACGATTTAATGGAACGCAAAGAACATTTTATAGATCTTGCTAATGATGAAAAAATAGTCAAAGATTACATTTCTTTAAAATCGCATGCATCTTATTGAATTTAGTTGCATTAATTTAAATCAGCAATATTCCAATTCCCTTAGAAATGAGGTATTGGGCCTGTTTAATGGAGTCGTAAACACATGGGTGTAGATATTAGTTGTCTTAGTAATGGCCTGACTCTCGCCACACATACAATGCAGCATATTGACAGTGTGGCACTCGGGATATGGATTAAAGTTGGCTCACGCAATGAAGCCTTTACACAACATGGTATCGCCCATCTTCTTGAACATATGGCTTTCAAAGGGACAGAAAATCGTACAGCCTTTCAAATTGCAACGGATATTGAAGATGTTGGAGGTGAAATCAACGCTGCCACCAGTACTGAAACAACAGCCTATTTTGCTCGCGTACTCAAAAGCGATATCCCACTTGCTATTGATATTTTAGCCGATATTTTGATGCACTCAAAATTTGATGAAGAAGAATTAGAACGAGAAAAACAAGTTATTCTTCAAGAAATTGGTGCTGCTCATGATGTTCCTGATGACATTGTTTTTGATCACTTTACTGAAACAGCTTTTCGTCATCAATCGCTTGGTCGTTCGATTTTAGGAACCCCTAAAACAATACAATCCTTCACATCTGCTGACCTTCATAATTTTATGAATAAACAATATAGTGCAGACCGTATGATCATCGTGGCCGCAGGAGCTGTACAACACGAAAATTTCTTGCGAGAAGTTGAAAGCCGTCTTGGCACCTTTCGCCCCCATTCAACTGCACCCCTTACCAACCTTGCAAATTATGTTGGGGGTGATTTTCGTGAGTATCGCGATTTAATGGATACACAAATTGTTCTAGGTTTTGAAGGACGTGCTTATCATGCACGTGACTTTTATGCTGCCCAAATTCTTTCCATTATTCTTGGTGGTGGCATGTCATCACGCCTTTTCCAAGAGGTGCGAGAAAAACGTGGATTATGCTATTCTATTTATGCTTTTCATTGGGGATTGTCAGATATCGGACTCTTTGGTATCCATGCCGCTACCGGACAAAAAGGACAAAAAGAACTACTTCCCGTAATTCTTGATGAGCTCTCTCAGATAAGTAAAAATATTCATGCCAATGAACTTCAACGAGCACAAACGCAGTATCGCGCTAATCTTACAATATCGCGAGAAAATCCATGTAGTCAAGCACATCTCATTGCCCGCCAGATGCTCCTTTATGGTCGACCAATTCCCATATCAGAAACAATTGAACGTTTAGATCTTATTACGCCTGCAAGGTTAAAGGATTTAGCGCGTCGTATTTTTATCAATTCTACTCCAACGTTGGCTGCCATTGGTCCTGTAGGTCTCCTGATGAATTTTGAGGATTTAAAATCAACTCTTTCATACAAAATAAAATAAGAAAACAAAATTTTTTTAAATTCTTTTGTAAATATTGGATATATAAAAATTGCTTCACAAGGAGCAGCATACTGCAGATTTTATGATAAAATTTACCAAAAAAGTTTTTATCACTAAATAAGTTTGGGAAATATTTATCAAATAGCTCTACAAAACTACTCAACTCCTACTTCGTGTGATAGAGTATCTAATGGATAAAGCTATATCTATGAAATCTGCAAACTCATAGTTTTATTTTGTCCTAAAAAAGTGTAAATTTCTATTAGCTTTAAGCTTTATTGGAGCAATTTGGGAAGAATTCTTTTTTTATAAAATAGTATAACTTTTCAAAAGAAAATAATAACCGCTTGTTATGTAGCAGAAATTATAAAAGGTGGACGTTTTTTCTCGAAAATCTAAATTAAAATTAAATATCCTAAAATGCTGAGAGTGGGAAATTGTGAAAAGTCTGCGTAAAATCATTGAAATTATTTTCATTGTAGTCATCAGTTTTTTTGTTCAACTTACGTCAGCACAGGCAATTGAGCCCGTTAAAATTTCTTCTCAAGATGCAGTCCTTGATCTTTCAAAAGCAATCGAAATTTACCACACAAATAGCTCTATTTTTCAAACAAGTACAGCCCCAGGACCAGATGGTATTGTGTGGCGCATTGAAGTACAGGCAAAAAGTGAAAATTTTTCTGGAAACTGGGCTGTATTTTCTCTTGCAAACCCAACAGATGAACAAATTGATCGTCTTATCGTTGCTCCACATTATCGCATGGCTCATTCAGGCTTCTTTTGGCCAGATCTTGGATCAGCACGAATTCAATCCATCACTCCAAGTGAAGGTTTTTCTCTCGATCGTCAGCCTAGTGCAAACTCTGATATCTTTCGTATTACACTTAATCCTGGTGCTGTTGTTACGTTTGTTGTTGAACTTAACTCTGCAAATCTACCACAAATTTATTTATGGCAGCCTGAAGCGTATAAGGATTCCATTAATTCTTATACGCTTTACCATGGAATTCTTCTTGGTATATCAGGTCTTTTAGCACTCTTGTTAACTGTTCTTTTTGTTGTTCGTGGAACAGGACTCTTTCCTGCAACAGCTGCTGTCGCATGGGCAGTACTCTTTTATATTGGCATTGATTTTAATTTTTTAAATAAATTCTTTGCTGTAACACTCGCAACACAACCAATCTGGCGCGCTGGTACAGAAGTCGCACTTACTGCTACACTCTTCTTTTTTCTTTTTACCTATCTCTGTCTTAACCGCTGGCATTATCATTTTAGTTATGGTGCTGTTGTATGGATCATTGCTTTTTGTGGTCTGGGAGCATTTGCTATTTATGATCCAGCTAGAGCTGCTGGTATCGCCCGTCTGTCATTTGGCCTCACTGTTGTGCTTGGTATCATTTTAATCGGCTACTTTTCACTCCGAAGCTATGACCGTGCTATCATGCTTATTCCAACATGGTTGCTCATTAGTTTCTGGTGTGTTGGAACTTATGCCTGCATAGCAGGCTATTTAAACAATGACATTATCCAGCCAGCATTAGCAGGAGGACTCGTGCTGATTGTTCTTCTCATCAGTTTCACTGTCATGCAACAAACTTTTTCTCATGATGCTTTCCATGAAGGAATATTTTCTGATCTTGAACAACAAGTGCTTGCCGCAAAGGGAGCTGGAAATATTATTTGGGATTGGAATGTTGAGCGTGACCGCATTGTTGTACACCCAAATATGGCGACCCTTTTTGGCACGGAATCCCATAAACTCAATGGTTCTATGCGCAACTGGATTTCAGCCTTGCACCATGATGATCGTGAGCGTTTTCAAGCCATATTGGATATCATTCTTAAAAATAAAAAAGGACGTATTGATCAAATTTTTCGACTGTCTTCTGGTGGTGGCTATTATCATTGGTTTTCTCTTCGTGCACGTCCTGCCATGCAAAAAGATGGAAAAATCACACGTGTCATTGGTACTATTGTCAATATCACCAATCATAAAAAATCCGAAGAACGCTTATTGCATGATGCCATCCACGACAGCTTAACGGGTTTGCCTAACCAACAGATTTTCTTCGACAGACTCCAAAACTATACCTCTTTGACTAAAGCAAATATCAAAATTAAACCAACTGTCTTTATGATTGACTTCGATAATTTTCGTCAAATTAATCGTAAATTAGGCATAGCTGTTGGTGACACCGTGCTGCTCATTATAGCACGTCGTTTAAGCCGTCTTATTAATTTTCAAGATACATTATCACGTCTTTCTGCAGACCGTTTTGCAATCATTTTACTCAGTGAGACCGAACCACAGAAAATTGCTGCATTTGCAGATCACCTGCATAAAACAATCTCAGCACCTATTTCACTTACAGAACAACAAATAACACTTTCAACATCAATTGGATTGGTTACATGGAGCGAAAATAGATCAACTGCTAAAGATATTCTAAATGATAGTGAACTGGCAATGATCTATGCAAAACAAATGGGTGGCAACCATATTGAACCT
This sequence comes from Bartonella birtlesii IBS 325, assembly GCF_000273375.1. Lineage (NCBI taxonomy): Bacteria > Pseudomonadati > Pseudomonadota > Alphaproteobacteria > Hyphomicrobiales > Bartonellaceae > Bartonella > Bartonella birtlesii. The sequence continues at coordinate 946,820 of NZ_CM001557.1, read as the reverse complement.
TTTCGCCCTAATTTTCGTACCTTAGGCATCGAACATAATACAATGGCAAAGGACATTCATTATGCTATAAAACGTAATGAAATTAAAATCCTTTATCATCCCATTCTTAATTTATCGGATGGACACATTATTGGTTTTGAAACAATTGTAGAATGGCATCATCCAAATTATGGAAATCTCAATATCTCTGATTTTATCAAGATCATAGAAAATGAACAAATCGTTATGGATTTAGCACAATTTATCATTGATAATGCTGTTATTGATCTTACAAATGTACAAGAAAAATTTTCTCAAAAATCTTTTTTTATTTCTATTAATTTACCAAGCACAGAAATGGTACATCCTCGCTTCATTAGTCAATTGCGTTCTGCTTTGCTTCGCTACCCACTAAAAAAAGGAAGCTTGATGATAGAAATATCTGAATGTGTCTTAAGAAAAAATCCTGAACAATCAGCACATTTTCTTGAACAAATTAAAGCTCTCGGAATGAATCTTGCACTCGATAATTTTGGAACAGGTTATTCATCACTTGCTTATCTCGTACGTTATCCATTCGATATGGTTAAATTAGACCGTTCACTTATCTCAATCGACTCTCCTAAGAAAAAGCTTGTTCTCAAATCTATTATTAACATGGCAACAGATCTTAATTTACAAATCATTGCAGAAGGCGTCGAAAATGAAAAAGAAGCTCTCTTCCTCCGCCAAGAAGGTTGTAAATATGTTCAAAGCACACTTGTTACAAAGCCAATTGCCATTGAAGAATTGATAACTCTCGTTCAAACTCACTTTCCTTATACAATTCAACATAATGGATAGAACATTATAAGAAATAAAAAACTAGAAAATAAGAAGTTCTACGCGTGCCCCATTTCAGAAACGAGATAGGCTGGATTGATCCCCATACGAACCAAGCTTTCATCATATTTACGGCTTAAATCACTTTCAAAAAGAAAACTAGGTGATGTAGAGCTAATGAGCCAACCATTTGTAGAGATTTCTGCCTCGAGCTGTCCGGCTTTCCAGCCAGCATAACCTAATGCTATGAGAGCATGTTGAGGGCCTTTCTCACAACTAATTGCTTTTAATATATCAATCGTTGCAGTGAAACAAACCTTATCTGTAATAGAAACTGTTTCTTCACAGGCATAATCATCGGAATGCAATACAAAACCACGTGCGGGATCAACTGGTCCACCATAACGTACGGGAAACTTTTTTATTGGTTCAGCAAGACATTTTTTCTGACCATTGTTTATGACTCCAAGATGAAGTAAAAGTTCTGGAAAATCAATATGGTGCAATTGATTAAGAATAATTCCCATAGCACCGGCATCAGAATGCGCACAAACATAAATAACAGAACGAATAAAGCGTTTGTCATTCATCCCTGGCATTGCTATGAGTAATTGTCCGCCTAAAAAGCTATTAAACTGCTTCATCAATCTGTTATTCTCCATAATTTACATGATAAAATTCACTTTAGTTAGTACAACAGGGAAATAAAGCTCCAATGAGAAAAATTCAAATATTTACAAGTTTAAAAAATATAGTAATTTGCTTTTATAAAAAAATTTTGTTACTTTAATCTTAACATCCATATTTTTAGAATTATTTAATCTCCCTGTCAGTGCTCAAATAAAACAAGAAGCGTATCTTTTTGCAACGACTTGGCATGAATCAGATGGTGGCCGTGTCAGATTAGCTATTACCAAACCATCTCCTTCTGGAATAAGAGACGGTATTATTGAAATTGTTTTGAAACCAGGATGGAAAACATATTGGCGTAATCCAGGCAATTCAGGCATAGCACCATTTTTTAATTTCAATCAAAAAGTTTCTTATGAAATCTTTTATCCTACACCACAGCTCTATGAAATAGAAAATGACTGGTCATTAGGCTATAAAGATAAAGTGATGTTGCCTTTCACTATTTCTGATTCAAATAAAAATTTAAGTGGTTCTTTAACGCTTGGATTATGCTATAAAATTTGTCTTCCATTCACTGTTAACTTTGATTTTTCTCCATCTGTTCAAAAAAATAAACATCTCCCTCTCTCTTTGTTAAAAAAAGCTCAAGATGCCTTACCTCGTACAACACATCATGGATTTAAAATAAGCGCTGAAAAAGAAAAGAATACCCTCTTTATAAAAATACAAAATTACAATAAGAGCATACCTTCTTCTCTTTTCTTGGATGGAGGCGAAATGCAAATTGGTCCAGCAAAAAAAATAAGCGAAAACGCAGAATATATACTTTTTAGCGCACCACTTTATTTCATACCAGATGAAGGAAAGTATACAATTTTTTATACGATTTCTTTTAAAGATCATGCTTTCAGTGGAAAATTTATACTTTTATAGACAACGCATTGATTTATAATGATAATTTATTATATTTAACTTAAATTTTCTCTGAATATGATAAGGTTTTCTTAATTTTAACCCTTCTTATATTGAAACAATCAAAATTATTTGCTTGTATATCATAAACAAAGTTGGCGTATAAACAAAAATGATTGAAGAAAAAAACATCTTTTATGGACCACTTTAAGCGTCAAAAGTTATCGCAACATTTTGAATTGACAAATAGCATGATGGTGGTTTGTGCCTTCATCAACGTAAAGGTGGTGATATGCAATAGATTTTATATTATACCATGCGCAGAAGTGTCGTGAATAATGCTTTGAGAACATTGAAAAATATCTTACATGTAACAAACTCTTCTCTCTACTTATGATAAGAATAAAGCTTGTAAAAAAATTATTTTGAAAAGGATCCTTTTTCACGCAATTCAACAATTGCTTTCCGAGCCAGGGCATCTGCGCGCTCATTATCTGGATGTCCTGCATGTCCTTTCACCCAATGCCATCTGACAATATGATGAGAACAAGCCTCTTCAAGAGCTTGCCACAACTCTATATTTTTTACAGGATTTTTTGATACAGTACGCCAATTATTTTTTTTCCAACCTTCAAGCCACGTGGAGATACCGTTGCGTACATAAACCGAATCCGTATAAAGATCGACAAAACAGGATTGTTTTAGCGCCTTCAATGCACAAATTGCTGCCATTAGTTCCATTTGATTATTAGTGGTATGCGCTTGTCCACCATAAAGTTCACGTTCATAACCTTTCCAGCGTAGAATTGCTCCCCATCCGCCAACTCCAGGATTACCCGAACAAGCACCATCTGTATAAATTTCAACGACTTTCTGTTGATCTGACATACAATTCAAAAACCCAATTCATTCAGTGAACCTATCTTACTGAAAAAACGAAGCTTGTGCCAATATTCCCATGGGTTTTTCTTAATGACAAAGCTCTCTGATGGTGTATTAAACCAATCATAAAGACGCGTAAGTAAAAAACGCAAAGATGCTCCACGCGCCAACAAAATCATCGCATCCAATTCTACAAGAAGCAATGGTCTTATTTTTTGATAATTTTCCAAAAGTCTACGTGCTTTAGTAAGGCTATAGGAATGGTCCGGTTCAAAACACCAAGCATTCAAGCAGATCGCTAAATCATAAGCCAAAAAATCATTACAAGCAAAATAGAAATCTATAATACCAGAAAGATGATGGTTCAAAAAAAACACATTATCATTAAATAAATCAGCATGAATAATGCCGGTTGGTAAATTTGACGGCCAATTTTCCTGCAAAAAAGTCAATTCCATATCAATTTTTTGTTCAAATTCTCTTAATGATGCATCTTTGCTTGTTTGGCAATGTTTCCATAATAGCTTCCAATTCATAATAGAAAGAGTATTTTTACGACAGAGCGTAAAATCCTGTCCTGCTAAATGCAACTGCGCTAAACTCGTTCCCACTTCACCACAATGATATATATTAGGCTGGCGAATCCACATTCCTTCCAGAAAAGTAATAATAGCAGCAGGACGTCCTGCTAATTCACCGACTGTTGTTCCATCATTTTGTGCTACTAGTTGAGGACAAGGAATTCCACGTTGATTTAAATGTTGCATAAGGCTGAAAAAAAAGGCAAATCATCTTTTGCAATACGTTTTTCATAAAGTGTGAGAATAAATTTTCCTTCTGTTGTCTGGAGTATAAAATTAGAATTCTCTATCCCTTCTTCTATGCCTTGGTAGGATACAAGTGAACCTACCGAATAACGTGTCAAAAATATCTTCAAATCACTTGGTCGAATATCTGTATAAACTGCCATTATTTTGCTTTCGTTATAGGCATGATTGCACCTTGTTTTTCATTTTTTAGTGTCTTAACTCCACCATTCACAAAAGCCATATCTTGAGGTGTCAAAGTGATATCACGTAATTCACGACTCACTAAAAATGTTTCCGTTTCTACTACTGTTTCTGCCAATTCTATTGTAACATCATAACGCTTACGAAAAACTGAAATAATTTCATCAATAATAATTTCAGGAGCAGAAGCCCCCGCTGAAAGACTTATAATAGAAAGAGCACCCAGATGATCAAAATCTATTTCATCGGCACGCTGAACTAAAACTGCCCGCCGTGCACCAAACCTTTCAGCAACCTCTACCAAACGTCGCGAATTAGAAGAGTTTGGTGCTCCAACAATCAAAAATAAATCACTTCCCCTTGCTGCTGCCTTAACAGCATCTTGTCGATTCGTTGTAGCATAACAAATTGATTCGGAAGCTGGTGCCTCTAATGTAGGAAAACGTCGGTGTAGTATATCAAGAACTTCCGCCGTATCTTCAACAGAAAGGGTTGTTTGCGTTACAAATCCTAATTTGTCTGGATCATCTGGTTGATAATGTAAAGCATCTTTTACGGTTTCAATTAATGTAACACTCCCCTTTTCAAGCTGTCCCATTGTTCCGATTACCTCAGGATGGCCAGAATGGCCAATCAATATAACGTGACGGCCATGACGTTGATGCCGTATCGCTTGTTTGTGAACTTTAGAAACTAATGGGCAGGTTGCATCGAGATAAAACAAATTATAATGACGTGCCTCTGCTAGTACAGACTTCGGCACCCCATGGGCAGAAAATACCACAGGTTGACCACGGTGTTTTTCCGGAATTTCACTAAGTTCTTCAACAAAAACAGCACCGCGTTGTTGTAATCCTTCAACAACATAGCGGTTGTGTACAATTTCATGACGAACATACACTGGCCGACCATATTTTTTTAAAGCAAGAAGAACAATCTGAATAGCACGATCAACTCCTGCACAAAATCCACGTGGACCACAAAGACGCATTGTTAAAGGAGGAAGTACAGATAAAAACATCTCTAACTTTCACCATATGTTCAAAAAAATATTTTCATGTACTACATAAACAATGAAAAAAACAATTAGCAATAGTATACCCACCTTATAATGTATTCCTACGGTATTTTCTTCAGAAAAAGCTTTTTGTTTTCTCTTTCATCTAGCTCTATTAAAGAGTGATAAAAGACTAAACAAGAGCTTCAATCAAAAGAACTCCAAAGAGAGCAGCTAAATAAAATAACGAAAAGAAAAACAATTTTTTTGCCATCAAAATAGTTACATCATGTGTATCAGCTTTCCATAAGCGACAGGCAAAATAAACAAAAACAATACTTAAAATTGTTGAAAAAATACCATACAAAACTCCTACAAAACCAGTAATGTAGGGTCCAGCCGCACATATTGCCATTAAAACAGTATAAAATAAGATCTGTTTTTTTGTTGAATGCTCACCTCGTACATTAGGCATCATAGGAATGCCAGCTGCTTCATAATCAAGAGATGAAAAGAGAGAAAGAGACCAAAAATGTGGCGGAGTCCACATAAAAATGATTAAAAATAATAAAAAGCTATCAATACTTACTGTACCCGTTGTCGCCGACCACCCAATCATTGGTGGAAAAGCTCCAGATGCACCACCAATAACAATATTTTGCGGCGTTATACGTTTTAGCCAAATCGTATAAATAACGACATAAAAGAAAATTGTGAATGCAAGAAAAAATGCTGCAAACCAATTAATGAAGATCCCCATAACCAATACTGAAAAAATAGATAAAACCATACCAAAAATAAGTGCCCTCTTGCGACTGATTTTACCCATTGGGATAGGGCGATTTTTAGTACGTTCCATCACTGCGTCAATGTCAGCATCATACCACATATTAAGTGCCCCAGCTGCACCACCACCTATAGCAATACAAAAGATCGCTAAAAAACTATAAAATGGATGAATTGAAACAGGCGATACTACCAACCCAACTAGAGCTGTAAAGACAACAAGTGACATAACTCGTGGTTTTAATAACGTGATATAATCACCAATACTGGATTTTGGTTGAACTGATTTACCATTTACTGCCGATAATTCTCCTGAAACAGACATTCCATTCAAAGACCTTTTTCATTTTTGTCACCCACAAACAAATACTGCCTAGTATATGGGGTCGACCAATTAATATTATTGCGCTTCTGGGAACATATAGGATACCTCCCTCGTACATATTCCCTAGAAATAGATAGAAACATTTGCAACAAAAATATGTTTTTTCAGTATATTTTTCTTACATTATAAAGGTACCATAAAAAATATATTCCACCAAACATTATAGAGTAACCCTCCTTCTACCTACTACGATAGGTTTGTTTTTCTTGCTTTTTTATTACGTACATAGAGATTAATATGTTTGGGTAAAAAATGGTTTTGTGTTATACTGATATTGTTTTGAGTTAAGTATTTATTTTTATATAGAGCTATACATTAAGGGTGTATGGTTTGAGAGTTAGGGTTTCCTGTGGTGCTTTATAAATTGTTTAAAAAAATTTTTTCTGTTGGTGTTGTTATTTATACGCTCTGTAATATTTCTTTAAATCACGCGACTGCACAAACATCTCATGCACAAAATGTTCCTGCCCCACAAACTTACGGTGCGTGGACAAAAGTTTGTTCTATGCCACCAGGTACACCTAATATACAATGTGAAATTGTACAAAATGTACACACACAAAATCGCCATGATATTACTCTGCGCGTTACATTTTATAAACTTCCTAAAAATCAGGGAACTTTGATGCGTGTTTTTGTTCCGATCCGCGTGGAATTACGCCCCGGTATTGGACTTAAAATTGATGATAAAAATATGGGAAGATTAGAATATCGTCGCTGTCTTGGTGATAATTGTGTTGCTGAAGCTGTCCTTAAAGAGGATATATTACAGCACTTCTTAAAAGGTAAGATGGCGACCTACTTTATTTTTACAACACCTGAGCAAGCAATTGGAGGGCTCGTTGATCTCCATGGTCTTAGTGATGCTTATGCAACCCTACCAACATAAATAAAATTACGCATATTGAATGATGAAAATCTTATAACATGCTTCACGGCTTCTCAAAATAAAGCAAAGAAAAATCTTTCTCTGTACCCATGAAACAGGATAATGACCATGAAATCGCTTATTGATCATTTTGATATTGCTCCATCTCAAGTGCAATCACTTGTTCAAGAAACACTTCATCATGCTGATGATGGAGAACTTTATCTAGAATATACAGAAAGCGAAGTCCTTTTATTTGACAATGGACAATTTAAAAATGGCTCATTTCATCAAGATATGGGATTTGGTCTGCGCGTGGTTGCTGGAGAAGCTACGGGATATGCGCACTCTAGTGAATTATCAGCAGTTGCACTCAAACGTGCTAGTGAAGCAGCAAAAGCTGTAACCTATAATAATCATGCTGGGCCTTATAGCATAACACCTCAAAAAACAAATAAAAGACTTTATCAACCACATAATCCGCTTGATACCCCATCATTTGAAGAAAAAAGTGCACTTTTACAAAAAATTGATGCCTATTTACGAGCTAAAAATGATAAATTACATCAAGTTACTGTTGCTCTTTCTGGCTCATTACAGCATGTTGAAATTTTACGAGCAGACGGACATCTAGTTTGTGATGTGCGTCCTCTTGTACGTCTTTCTATATCTGTGGTTGCTGCTGAAGGTAATCGGCGTGAAAATGGCTTTTATGGATGTGGTGGGCGACAAGCATTTAGCAAATTCATTCATGAGGAAAATTGGAAACACGCTGCTGATGAAGCTTTGCGTATGGCTCTCATAAACTTAGATGCAGAAGCAGCACCCGCAGGGACATTTGATGTTGTCTTAGCTAATGGATGGCCAGGTGTTATGCTTCATGAAGCCGTAGGTCATGGCTTAGAAGGTGATTTTAATCGTAAAAAAACTTCTGCTTTTTCTGAACTTTTAGGCCAACAGGTTGCCGCAAAAGGTGTTACAGTTGTTGATGATGGGACAATTCCTCAGTGCCGTGGTTCACTCACCATTGATGATGAAGGCACTCCATCAGGATATAACGTTCTTATTGAAGATGGAAAACTTATTGGTTTTATGCAAGACAGGCTGAATGCCCGGCTTATGGGAATGAAGCCAACAGGAAATGGACGACGTGAATCCTATGCGCATGCACCAATGCCAAGAATGACCAATACCATTATGCTAGGAGGTGACAAAACACCTGAAGAAATTCTATCCTCACTCAAAAATGGTATTTATGCTGTTTCATTTGGCGGAGGACAAGTTGATATTACTTCTGGAAAATTTGTTTTCGAATGCACTGAAGCATATCGAGTAGAAAATGGCAAAATTGTAGCCCCCATAAAAGGTGCAACCCTTATCGGAAATGGACCCGATGCTATGAAACGTATCACAATGATTGGCAATGATAGTAAACTTGATAATGGTATCGGTATGTGTGGAAAAGCTGGACAAAATGTTCCTGTGGGCGTTGGACAGCCTCATTTGCGAATTAATAATATGACAATTGGTGGCACAGCACTTTCATGAAATATACCAAATTCATTTCGTTAAAGGATTTTTAATGGAATTAAAAAGTCTTTTCATGAAGCTAAAGCTTCCAGTCTGATTTTACTTTGCGCTTTCTTAAAAGGGCGATAATTTCAACATGCGGTGACCATAAAAATTGATCAATCGGTATGACTTTTTCTACTGTATAGCCACTAGCAATAAGTAAAGATAAATCACGAGCAAATGTAATAGGATTACATGAAATTGCTGCTATACGGGGTATTGTTGCCTTAGCCAATTCACGCACTTGTTTTTCTGCACCACTACGTGGAGGATTAAAAACAACAGATTCAAAACATTCAAGTTCCCTTACAGAGAGTGGACAACGAAAAAGATCGCGTTTTTCACAAGTTACGGTTTTCAAACCAACTGCAAAACGGGCTGCTAATTCTAAGTTTTTTAACGCTTTCTCATCATTCTCTACCGCGTGAACATTCACCTTTTTAGCCATACGCAAAGCAAATGTTCCCACTCCTGAGAACAAATCAAGAGCATTCTTTGTCTTTTTAAAATGAGTTAAAATAATATCGCCCATAATATTTTCTGCTTCAGACGTCGCTTGGAGAAAACCTCCTGCAGGAAATTCAACACAGACATCTCCAAAGTAAATTAATGGTTTTTCTCGTTCAACAAAAACTTCACCTTCAACAGATAAGCGTGTAATTCCACATGCAAGAGCTGTATGAATTATTTTCTGACGGAGCAATTCATGGTGTATAATACAACCGCTTACAGCAACATCTAAACCATTTGCAATACATGTTACCGTTATGTGAAATCGTTTGGCATGATTGCTTAAAAAAGCACAGAGTTTCCTGATATCACCGAGTTTAGATATAATTTGTGAACAGCTTACTGGACATTCTTCAAGAGAGACAATTTCATGAGAGAGGTGACGATTAAATCCGACTCTCTGACCTTGTGGTGTCATAGATGCCGTGAGAGTCATTCGCCGGCGACTATAGGGGGAACACCCTATTAAAGGTGAAACAGCAACATCAAGTTTATATTCTTTCAGAGCATCAATCACCAGTTGTCTCTTCCATTCATGATAAGAATCGATATGCCAATGTTGAAGCATACATCCACCACACTCTCCAAAATGCCTGCATAGAGCATCAATGCGTTGTGGTGATTTTTTCTTTAATGCTATAAGTGTGGCATATTTTCCATGAATAGCGATTTCGGCACATTCTCCTGGTAAAGTAAAAGGAACATAAACAAAGTCATGCAATGTTTTGATAACACCATAACCATTTACTCCAATATGATCGATTATGACATTGTCATTCACTGTTGTTTTTCTCCAAATAACAAATATTCTACATTGCCGTCACCACCGACAATAGGTGAAGGAAGCAAAGCTTTTGCACTCCATCCACTTTGCGTATTCAGCCAATTAAAAAGTTCTTCAGCAGTTTGTTTAGCTATTGATGGGTCTTTTAATACTCCCCTCTTACCAAGATGTTGACGACCAACCTCAAATTGAGGCTTTACCAATAAAACAGCTTGTGCACCCTTCTCGGCTAAAGATAAGACAGGAGGTAATGCAAGCTTGAGAGAAATAAAACTAACATCTGAAACAATGAGATTTATTTTCCGCCCGCCTAAATGTTCTGATTTTAAATCTCTAACATTCAAACCTTCTAATAAGGTTATCGCATCATTGTTCGATAAACGTGTGTCTAATTGATGATGACCGACATCAACAGCAATAACATGGGCTGCTCCACGTTCTAAGAGAACTTGCGTAAAACCACCTGTCGATGCACCAATATCAAGAGCAGTCACTTTATCCGTTATAATTGGAAATGTATCAAGTGCACTAATCAATTTTAATGCCGCACGTGAAACATAATTCTGCGCCGGATCGCAAACGATTATCTCTGCATCATCAGAAACGATTTGCCCAGCTTTTAAAATGATTTCGCCATTAACTTTAACGGTTTTACGTATAACTGCATCACGTGCTCGAGAGCGTGTTTTAAAAAAGTTCCTTTCAACTAAAAAAATATCGAGCCTTTTCCCGGCAACCATTTCACACTCAAATCTTCTGTACTGTCCGAATCTTGCGTCCCAAAGCAGTAAAAACTGTGTTAACAATACCAGTAACATCAAGCCCTATACGTGAAAGAACTTTCTCTGGTGAACCATGATTCAAATATTCATCAGGAAGTTTTAAGGTACGAACTTTTAAACCCTGTTCTAAAAGCCCTTCTTGCGCTAAAAATTGTAATAAATGGGCTCCAAATCCGCCTACCGCACCTTCTTCAATTGTCACCAATACTTCATGCTCACGCGCCAAACGACGCATCAAATCCTTATCTAAAGGCTTTGCAAACCGCGCATCTGCGACCGTTGTAGATAACCCTTCCGCACCCAGCACATCAGCAGCCTCTAACACTTCTGGCATTCGCGTTCCAAAACAAACTAAAGCAACCCTGTTTCCCTCACGTAAAAGACGCCCTTTGCCAATCTCTAATAACTCACCACGCTGCGGTAAATCTATGCCAACACCTTCACCACGCGGATAACGAAAAGAAATTGGTCCCTGATCATAAGCTGCAGCAGTACGTACCATATGCATCAGCTCAACTTCATCAGAGGGCGCCATCACAACAAATTCAGGTAGAGTGGCTAAAAAAACAATATCAAAATTGCCAGCGTGCGTTGCGCCATCTGCTCCTACAAAACCTGCGCGATCAATTGCAAAACGCACAGGCAATTTTTGAATTGATACATCATGAATAATCTGATCATAAGCACGTTGTAAAAAAGTAGAATAAATCGCGACAAAAGGCTTGTAGCCTTCACAAGCAATGCCTGCAGCAAAAGTTACGGCATGCTGCTCAGCAATACCAACATCAAACATTCTTTTAGGAAATTTTTCTGCGAAAGCATCAAGACCTGTCCCTGTTGGCATTGCTGCAGTTATACTCACAATTTTATCATCATGTGTGGCTTCTTCTATTAAAGCCTTAGAAAATACCTTCGTATAGGGCAGAGCACGGCTTGGCGTTTTAACCTGTTTCCCTGTTGTAATATCAAAACGGTTAACACCATGATATTTATCCGATGACGCTTCGGCAGGTGCATATCCTTTACCCTTATGGGTTACAACATGTACCAAAACAGGACCATGAGGATATTCGCGAACATTTTTTAAAACAGGTAATAAATGCTTTAAGTTATGACCATCTATCGGTCCAACATAATAAAAACCAAGCTCTTCAAATAAAGTTCCCCCAACCAAAAGGCCACGTGCAAACTCCTCTGAAAGACGTGCTTTATCTAAAAAAAACCTAGGCAATTTCTCTCCCAGTAACTTTACCCGTTCACGCAAACTACGGTAAGCAGGACGAGAAACCAAACGTGCAAGATGTGCACTCATAGCACCCGTGGGTGGTGCAATAGACATATCGTTGTCATTAAGAATAACAATCAAACGCGCGTTTAAAGCACCTGCATTATTCATCGCTTCATAAGCCATACCAGCGGACATGGCACCATCACCAATGATAGCAATGACATTGCGTTTTGTCTCTGCTTTTAAAGCACTTGCCACAGACATACCAAGACCAGCCGAAATGGAAGTAGAAGAATGGCCCGCACCGAATGGATCATACACACTTTCGGAACGCTTCGTAAAACCTGATAATCCACCCTCTTGACGTAATGTGCGGATTCTATCTCTACGCCCTGTTAAAATTTTATGCGGATAAGCTTGGTGACCAACATCCCAAATGATCCTATCCTCAGGGGTCTGAAAAACATAATGCAACGCAATAGTGAGCTCGACAACACCAAGTCCAGCACCAAGATGGCCACCTGTTACAGAAACCGCATCAATCGTTTCCGTCCGCAACTCATTAGCTAACCTTACCAAATCAGACTCAGGTAATGCCCGCAAATCATGAGGCAAACAAATACGATCAAGTAATGGCGTCAATCTCCGAGACAAAAAAGGCTCCTTAATACTATTTTATCAAATAAATGAAATGATAAGAACATGTTTCCCTCTCTCCTATTTATAGTTTTGCATATTTTCACTGGAAAACATTTTTTATTGGAAACATGTTATGTTTTTTCTTTTTACGTGTTTATTCTACAATAAAGAAATCAATAAAATGCGTTTCCTAAAACTCAATTATTGTATCTCCTGTCTTGCCACATAAATATCCCTAAACGATTCAGTGTTCTTTAGAATCAAGAGGCTCTACACCTTCTGGAAAACCTTCTCGTGAAAGTTGAATTTTTTCAACCTTAGCTTCAGCTACTTTCAAGAGTTTCTCGCAATGCTGTTTAAGAGACTCGCCTCGCTCATAAATATCAATTGACTGTTCTAAAGGAACATCCCCGCGTTCTAAATTCTCAACAATTACTTCAAGTTGTTTAAGTGCTTCTTCAAAACTTAACGTCGTAATATCTCCCTTATTTGTCTCTTGTTTCATGTAATCCTCACAAAATCTCTGTTCTGGATATATGGACTCCAAAACCTTCTAAACCCACATAATGATGCTCTTGAGAAGCATAAACAATAACAGAACGAATCCCTAAATATTTCAAAATTTGCGATGCTAAACCAATTTGGCACCATTTTTTTTCACGTTCAATTGCTTGCACATGGCTTTCTAAATTTTTTTTCATACTCTTCTGACTGCCAATAGCTGATTGTATACCAACAGATTCTTCACGCAAATAAACAAACACACCACATTCTTCTTTTTTCATCATACACTGCATAAGGGCTATGATATCCACAGATTGCCCCAAAACATTGTTCAAAATATTTTCATGATATAAATATACAGGAATATTTTCACCTTTACTGATATCACCAAAAACAATTGTAATATGTTGCACGTCTTCCCAAGGAAGTTGATAACTTTGTACAATAGCTGGTCCTATTGATGTTTCAATCGGCATTTCTCCAACTTGTTTGATCAAAATTTCTTTACATTGGCGATAAGCAATCAAATCTGCAACCGTTATGATATGTAACTTATTCTCTTGTGCAAATTTTGTAATCTCATCTCCATGCTTAACGCTGCCATCATCATTAACCAATTCACCGATAACTCCAACGGGAGGCAAACCAACTAATTTACATAAATCAACAGCTGCTTCCGTGTGACCTGAACGCATAAGAACCCCCCCTTCATGCGCAATTAAAGGAAAAATATGTCCAGGACGAACAAAATCGTTTGGAACAGCATTCGAATTAGCAAGATGACGCACAGCTAATGTACGATCGTGCGCTGAAATTCCCGTTGTTATCCCATGTTTAAAATCAACAGTCACAGTAAACTGGGTACGATGGGCAGAATCGTTATCTGGTACCATAGGAGTAAGATGAAACCGTTGCGCTTCTTCTTTTGGCATAGGAGCACAGACAATACCTGTTGTATGACGAATGATAAATGCCATCTTTTCTTCTGTACAATGGGCAGCAGCAACCGTTAAATCACCTTCATTTTCACGGCCTTCATCATCGGTAACTACGACAATTTCACCACGTTCAAAAGCTTGGAGTGTTGAAACAATTTTTTCTTCGTCATACGCCATTATTTACCTTTCAAATCATCCAACCTGACCGCGATGCCTCAGATAATGGTCTGCAATAGCACAGGCAACCATTGCTTCGCCAACAGGAACAGCACGAATTCCAACACAAGGATCATGACGCCCTTTCGTTACAACATCTATTTCTTTCCCATTAACATCGATCGAACGACACGGTGTTAAAATTGATGAAGTAGGCTTCACAGCGAAACGCGCGATTATTGGCTGTCCACTCGATATTCCACCTAAAACACCACCGGCATGATTAGATAAAAAGTGTGGTTTTCCGTCACTTCCCATTCGCATTTCATCTGCATTTTCTTCTCCTCTCAGGTGAGAGGCAGCAAAACCATCACCTATTTCCACCCCTTTGACCGCATTAATCGACATAAGGAATGACGCGATATCTTGATCAAGTTTTGCGTAAATCGGTGCTCCTAAACCTGGTGGAACATTTTCTGCAATAATTTCAACAACAGCACCAACAGATGAACCATCTTTGCGCACTTTATCGATATAGTCACTAAAAAACTGTACCATCTCGGCATCAGGTGTAAAAAAAGAATTGTTATTAACCTCTGACCAATTCCAACGATCACGATTAATCGTATGGGGACCAATCGCTATCACTGCTCCTCGTACAATCAAATTAGGAACAATTTTACGCGCAAGAGCACCGGCCGCAACACGCGCTGCCGTCTCACGCGCTGAAGCTCGTCCGCCACCTCGAAAATCACGAATGCCATATTTAACATCATATGTATAATCCGCATGGCCAGGACGATACTGATGAGCAATAGCGCCATAATCTTGAGAGCGTTGATTTGTATTTCGAATCAAAAGAGAAATTGGTGTACCCGTTGCTACAAAGGTTGTTCCCTCATCCTGAGAAATAACACCTGAAAGGACCTCTACTCTATCCAGTTCTTGACGCTGCGTTGTATATTTGGA
This sequence comes from Bartonella birtlesii IBS 325, assembly GCF_000273375.1. Lineage (NCBI taxonomy): Bacteria > Pseudomonadati > Pseudomonadota > Alphaproteobacteria > Hyphomicrobiales > Bartonellaceae > Bartonella > Bartonella birtlesii. The sequence continues at coordinate 931,464 of NZ_CM001557.1, read as the reverse complement.
CTGTCCTGGTCTGCGTTTATCAAGATAAGCTTGAATATCTGAAAGCGTAAAAGTAATACCAGGAGGGCAACCATCAATAACACAACCAAGAGCAGCTCCATGGCTTTCTCCCCATGTTGTGACGCGAAACAAATGACCAAATGTATTATGCGACATGAAAAATGACCCGTTTCTTCGTCAAATATACGCAACAACAGCCTATATTGTGCTGTATAAAAAAGTTACTCTCCCCAAATACCATTGGCCGTTTTAAATTCGATCAAATCACTTTTATCGAATCAAGCTTTACTCTTTAATGACAGAAATATCCGGCGCATCTACAGCTTTCATGCCTATGATATTATAACCTGAATCAACATGATGCACTTCACCTGTAACAGAACGAGACAAATCTGAAAGAAAGTAAAGAGCAGAATCACCAACTTCTTCAATTGTTACCGTTCGACGTAAGGGAGCATTATATTCATTCCATTTTAAGATATAACGAAAATCACCAATGCCAGAAGCAGCTAAGGTCTTGATTGGTCCAGCAGATAGAGCATTAACACGGATATTCTTTGGACCTAAATCCACTGCAAGATATTTCACACTTGCTTCAAGAGCGGCTTTGGCAACTCCCATCACATTATAATTAGGAACAACTTTTTCTGCACCATAATAACTTAGTGTTAAAATTGAACCACCATCCGGCATCAATTTCTCTGCACGCTTTGCTAAAGCCGTTAAGGAATAAACAGAAATATTCATGGTCATCATAAAATTCGATTCGCTAATATCAATATAACGACCACTTAATTCATCTTTATCAGAAAAACCAATAGCATGAACTAAAAAATCGAGTTTACCCCACTTCTTCTCTATTTCTCTAAAAACTGTATCAATAGATGCACTATCAGAAACATCACAATGACCGCAAACGAAACCTTGTACTTCCGCAGCCAAAGGCTCAACACGCTTTTTCATCGCATCACCCTGATAGGTAAAAGCAAGCTCTGCTCCGGCAGCATTTGCTGCCTTAGCTATCCCCCAAGCGATGGAACGATTATTGGCTAATCCCAAAATTAAACCACGCTTATCGTACAATAAACCATTACCTTTAGCCATTAGCACTGCCCCATTGTTACTTAAAATTAATATTATTCATCTGCCTATGGCATAGGTCAACTTTTTCTTCAAGTAATTGCTTTAAAAACTGTGCTTTTATATCACTCAAGCGTTAATCCTTTTGCATTTGCAAAAATTGCTCTAAACTAGCATCCCCACCTTCTGGTAACATTATACGAACATGCACATAAAGATCATCTCTCGTGCCATTTTTTAAACGAAGCCCTTTTCCTTTCAACCGTAAAACACGATCAGAGCTTGACCAAGCAGGAATCGTTAAAACTACACGGCCTTCTAAGGTCTCAATTTCCTCTTTTGCTCCCAGAACAGCATGTTTAAGAGAAACTGGTAAATCAAGATGGAGGGCTCTTCCTTCAACGCGCAAACGAGGATGTTTTTGAATCTGAATCGTTATCAAAGCATCTCCAGCTTGCCCATAAGCCACCTCTTCTCCTTGGCCTTTTAAACGAATGGTTTGCCCATCTTCAACATAGTCTGGAAGTTTAATTTTTAACCTTTTTCCACCAGGAAAGACAGCTTCTACCTTTTCCGCCCCAACCATCTGTTCCAACGTTATTGCAAGATTAGCACGAACATGCGCCCCTTGTTGAGGCCTATTATATCGTGCTGAATTCGAAAAGCTTCCTCCCCTGCTAAATAGATCGCGAAAAATATCACTGGCATCAAAACCTGCACCACTTGAAGAAGAAAAATCAAACCCTTTTCTTCTTCCTGAAAACGGATTGTGATTATTGCTAAAATTTTCACCAGCACCATAAGCTTGATATAGTGGCTTTCCTTCCATATCAATTTCACCGCGGTCAAATTGTGCCCTTTTGTCCTTATCCCCTATAATTTCATAAGCTTGATTAATTTCAGAAAACTTTTCTTTAGCTTTTACATCATTCACATTGTGGTCTGGATGATATTTCTTTGCTAACTTTCTGAATGCTGATTTAATTTCTTGCGGTTTTGCGGTACGTGCCACACCCAAAATCGTGTAGGGATCACGCATATTGCCCTCTTTTCAATTTTTCTGTTTTTAAAATATCAACTGATATATTGTCCAATATTTTTCATAATTCATCACTCTCTTTCCAAGAATGATTTTTCTTCTCTTTATATGTCTATCAAGAAACTAAAATACCAGATAAAATAGATATTTTATTTCATTTGGCTCATCGCGTTTTATACTAAAGACAAAAATGGTAAAGATACCATAATAGTATGTGACGGTATTAGTTTCTCACAATGAGAAGAAATAGCGTTTTATTTCTTGATGACAAAATAAATTAACGAACTACTCACTCATATTCGTGGACATTTGGAGATATTATGAGCAATAAAATACAAATAGATGATAGTTTTATGCAAATGCAAAAACCTTTCACCCTTTTTGCAAAGTGGCTTGAAGAAGCAAAAATGAGTGAGATAAATGACCCTAATGCTATGGCATTAGCAACCGTTGACGAAACGGGGTTGCCTAATGTCCGTATGGTGCTTCTCAAAGATTATAGTTCTCAAGGTTTCGTTTTCTATACAAATTATGAAAGCCAAAAAGGAAAAGAAATTTTACAATCAATGAAAGCATCCTTAGCCTTTCATTGGAAATCGTTGCGTCGTCAGGTCAGAATTCGGGGAATTGTTGAAAAAATCAGTGTTCAAGAAGCAGATGCATATTTTCAATCGCGTCCACGTCGGAGTCGAATTGGTGCGTGGGCATCTAAACAATCTCGCCCCTTAGAAAACCGTTTTGTCCTCGAAAAAGCAATTGCTCAATATACGACACGTTATGCAGTAGGGAATATCCCACGTCCACCCTATTGGTCTGGATTTCGCGTTAAACCCCTCTCTATCGAATTCTGGCGTGATCGCCCATTTCGTTTACATGATCGCCTCCTTTTTACACGCGATTGTGTTGAACAAAATAATTGGCAAAAGCAAAAACTTTATCCCTAATTCTCCAAAATTTCATTGTTATTGAAAATCTTGTCCTCATAACAATGAGACAATTCTTTTCAAAATAAAAATTAAATCATTGATTTGAAAAAAATCTCTTCTCTTTCTATGAAAACCTTGGCTGATAATAATCTTTTTCTTACTGTATAGCTTGAAAAAAGGTTAAAGTTATAAAGACTTCAACTAAACTTAGCTACCTTTAATGAGAATACTCAGCTTGTTTCAATGGAGCGCAAAATAAAGCTTATCTATCAAATGCAAATAGATTCTTAAAAATTGTCAAGGATAATAAATTTAAAATCAATAAACACAGGCTTTTATCTTCAATATCCTATGACAGATATCCATTTCAACATAACGTAATACATAATGTTATTTTTTAACTTGTTGTTAAATCGCAGAGGAAAATATCATCCATATACCACCACATATTAAACCAGCAAAAATTACAAAACCAATAAATGAGTTCGATTTGAAAAGCTTTAGACATTGTGAACTGTCATTTATATCAATAACTTTAATTTGAATGAACATATGAATACTTGCTACCAAAATCCCCAAAAAGCTAATAAGAGGAACTTTTGCTAAATAAAATGCTAAACTGATGAGCACCACAAAACCGCTATAAAAAAATACCAACGCACGCTTGGTACCTTCACCAAAGAGAAGAGCTGTGGAGAGTACGCCAACAGTTGCATCATCCTCTTTATCTTGATGCGCGTAAATTGTATCATAACCTATCGTCCATAAGATGGATCCCATATAAAGAAAAATTGGTGACCAATTCAAACTTCCCCATACAACTGCCCATCCCATTAATGCTCCCCAATTAAATGCAATACCTAAAAAAACTGTGGCCAATATGTTATGCGTTTCATAAAAGGATAGAGTGCAACTGCTACCAATGACGAGATCCCTAAAAAAAACTATATCTATTAAATTGTGACAAGATGCCTAAACCAACCAAACATTGCACCAATATAAAAAGCTTTGCCTGAAACCGACTTACATGGCCTGTTGGCAATGGACGAGAACGTGTTCTCTCTACCTGAGAATCAATTTGATGATCGATAAGATCGTTCCAAGTACAGCCTGCACCCCGCATTGCTATGGAACCTAAAAGGAAAAGCAAGAGATACCAAAACCAATGCAATAACGCTGATAAAAGAGGTAATGGGTACGTTTCAAAGGAATACATTTCGTAAGAGATAAAAGCCATCGTTGTGGACCAAAAACAAGGCCACATCAATAACTGCCAACCAATAGGCCTATCCCAACGTGCTAATTGAGCATAAAACCATACAGAAGGAGGTAGAAAACGATAGACCCACTGTCTAGAAGATGCATCCATCACTCGTCCCCGATTCTCGCAGGATTGAATATGTGCAATATTTTTATTTTTTTTCATCAAATAATTTTACCTTTAGTCTTGCGATAGAGGCATTTCATTCTTATGACAGGAATCATTTAATTATTTTCTATAATAGGAGCATAAGCAATGAACATCCTTCTTATCGGCTCAGGCGGACGAGAACATGCTTTAGCATGGAAAATAGCGACATCACCACTGCTAACAAAATTATATTGTGCTCCAGGAAATCCTGCAACAGTAGAACATGGTGAAAATGTTGATTTAAACATTGATGATCATTCTCTGGTTATTGACTTTTGTAAAACGCATTTTATTGATCTTGTGGTTGTTGGACCAGAAGCACCACTCGTTGCGGGTATAACAGACTCCCTTAACAAGGCTAATATCTACGTATTTGGACCAACTCAAAAGGCTGCTCAGCTAGAAGGTTCAAAAGCTTTTACAAAGAATCTGTGCCGTAAAAATAACATTCCTACAGCATCTTACCAATGCTTTAGTGATTCTGCAAAAGCCAAAGCCTACATTCATCAACAAAGTGTTCCTATTGTTATTAAAGCGGATGGTTTAGCTGCTGGTAAAGGTGTTGTTGTGGCAACAACTATAGAGGAAGCATTTAATGCCGTTGATGCTTGCTTCAAAAATACCTCCTGTGATGTAGAAAAAAAAATTGTTATAGAATCTTTTCTTGAAGGTGAGGAAGTAAGCTTCTTTTGTCTTTGTGATGGTAAAGTTGCTCTGCCCTTTGGCTCCGCGCAAGATCATAAACGTGTGGGTGAAGGTGATACTGGAGCAAATACCGGTGGCATGGGTGCTTATTCTCCAGCGACCATCATGACTGAAGAAATGGTTAATCGTACCCTCAAAGAAATTGTTGAACCAACTCTACACAGTATGAACGCTATGGGAGCTCCCTTTAAAGGCGTTCTTTTCGTCGGATTGATGATAACACAAAAAGGACCTGAACTCATTGAGTTTAACGTGCGATTTGGTGATCCTGAATGTCAAGTTTTAATGATGCGTCTTAAAGATGATATTCTTCCCATACTTCTTGCAGCAGCTCAAGGAAATCTTGAACAAAAAAACCTTCAATGGTCTGAAAAAACTGCTTTGACTGTTGTTATGGCGGCAAAAGGTTACCCGGATTGCCCCCAAAAAGGGACTATTATCGGCAATCTTGATAAGGTAAACGCTCTGCCTGATGTGAAAGTTTTTCAAGCCGGCACTCTATTGCGTAATGGAAAGCTTATTGCCAATGGTGGACGTGTTTTAAATATAACAGCAACGGGAGAAACCGCTATGCATGCACAAAAACGCGCCTATGAAGCTGTTGATTGTATTGATTGGCCAGAAGGATTTGTTCGTCGTGATATTGGATGGAGAGCTATAGCGCAAAAAAGTTAAATACTTCGAACATTTCTTTTTATGATTTCATAACTTTACTTAAGATAATATGCAGCATAAATCTGCTAACTGTTCCATATTTCCTATCACCTTGAAAGAGGTCAAATCTTCTTTTACTCACATCCACCAAAACATAGATAAAATAAGAATCATGCTCTGTTATTGCCTATGCATTAAGAAGGTATTGTCATATCATCAAAGTCAATAGTTTAACTATCTCAAAAAAAGGTATTACTGTTATCACGATAAAAGAAACATCTCGTGCAAATGCTTACTAAGAACATACTTTGCAAACAAAACGCTCAAAAATGCAAAATACACGTATCGTAGCAGCACAATGGCAAAAATAGCAAAAAATGAATACACAGCAATACTACCGTAGCACGGTCTGATTTGCGATCACCAAATGTAAACCCAATGGTTTTTTATAACGGAGTAAAAAGTGCTTTTGTTTAGAATGCAACGTCGTGCAAAAAAATCGACGTAAATCAGAGCGATCTTTGACCACTATGACACGATTATCTTCACTGATCATAAGCATAGGAAGATTATAAATATCCGCCCATAATCGCCAGTCTAGAAGAATATTATTCAAATCTCTAGATACCAAAAGTAGAATGCACGCTTCCTCATCCTTATGCAGAAGTTCTAATGCAACAGCTCTCTCTCCTGAATACGTTTTTACAGTACGTGCCGCAATGCCTTTAAAATGATAAGATGGCATTAAACGCGATAAGCTTGAAGGCGTATCCATTTTAAAAAAAACACCGCGATCACTTAACAAGCAAATTATTTTATTGCCCGTTTTTGATGAAAAATATGTTGTTGTTTGTGGCAAATGGCACGGATCTAACCGAAATTCAAGCACCGCTTTTGCCTGATTAAAGCATTGATTAGCCATATAATGTGTCCCAATTTATCTTAACAATATACACCCTTTAACAGCTTTTCCTCATTGAACTATTAAAAGATTGAATTAAAAACAACTGCTTTCTTTCTTGGTTATTGAAATCTAAATAAAAACACATAACAATACTCATACCTTTTGAATTATAATATTTTTCCAGGGTTCATAATCCCTAAAGGATCAAGTGCTTTCTTAATCCCTTGCATAATTTCTAACGCAACGGGTGATTTGAAAGTACGAAGTTCCCTGCGCTTAAGTTGACCAATTCCATGTTCAGCAGAAAATGCACCTTGATAGTGCATCACTAAGCTGTGAATGCTCTGATTCATTCGTGACCATAACTGCAAAAAAACTTCGGAATCAGCGCCAATAGGCTGTGTGATATTATAGTGTAAATTTCCATCGCCCATATGGCCAAAACAAACCACCCGCGCACCCGGAGAAATCTCTTCAACAATATCTGCTGCCTCAGAGATAAAATTAGGAATGGAGGTAAGTGGTACCGCAATATCATGCTTAATGGATCCTCCTGCTAATTTCTGCGCTGATGATATAGTTTCACGCAATTGCCAAAAAAAATCTTGCTGCTTTAACGATTGCGCAACAACTGCGTCCTCTATCACAGCTTCATGTAAAGACTCTTCCAAAATAATACTGAGTACTGTTAATGCTTCATCCTCACCTTTTAATGAAGAAATATGAATCAATACATACCATTCATGCTCATGCTCAAGAGGAGACCTCTCACACATCTTATAATCTAAAGCCATTTGCAAGCTGAGTTTGCCCATCAGCTCAAAACCAGTCAACATCCCCCCTCCATAACATTGCGCGAGAGATAAAAGCTTAAGAGCTTTCGCTGGACTACATAACCCCACCAAAGCAACTGCTTGTCCTTTAGGTTTTGGGAAAAGCTTTAAAACTGCTGCTGTTATAACTCCTAGAGTCCCTTCTGCACCAATAAAAAGATTTTTCAAATCATACCCGCTATTGTCTTTCTTGACAAAACGCAAATCATCCAAAATACGCCCATCAGGCAAAACAACTTCCAAACCAAGACAAAGTTCGCGCATATTACCATAAGCCAAAACAGCTGTTCCTCCAGCATTCGATGAAAGATTCCCTCCTATCTGGCAAGCCCCCTCTGAAGCCAAAGAAAGAGGAAAAAAACGATCTGACTCATCTGCTTTTTTCTGTAAGTCTTGTAAAATAACTCCAGCTTCCACTACAGCAAAATTACCTTCAAGATTTAAACATCTCACCTTATTCAATCGTTCCATGGATAAAACAACGCTGCTTCCACTCTCATCTGGTTGTTGACCACCTACAAGACCTGTATTCCCCCCCTGAGGTACAATTGATGTACGTGTTTGGCTCGCTAACTGCATAATCGAAGATACTTCTGCGGTAGAGGATGGTCGTAAAAGTAAAGGGGTTTTTCCATGAAAAAGTCCACGTTCTTCAAGTAAATAGGGTGCAATTAACACCTGATCTGTAATAGCATGCCCAACACCAACAATTTTTGTAAATTTCTCAATTAACTCCTGCTCCATATTCATTTCTCCTTTGGAGCTGCAGCACGTATAAGACGATCATTAATAGCCTCACCTAATCCGTATGATGGTATAGGTTCTACTGCAATAGATTTAACTTTCAACGAATCTAATTCCCTCATATATTGAAATAAATGGGAAGCTGCCTCTTCTAATTGTCCATTCTCGCTAAGATTTAAAACAGAAATGGCATTTTCAACCCCTATAACGCGCTTCCTACCAAATGCTAAAAGTGCTTCACCACTTTCTACCTTGTTCACATTCAAACGCATCACAGCACTTGGTGCATAATGCGACGTTAACATGCCTGGTGCCTCAATAGCAGTCTGCTGATCTATTCGTTTTAACAATTTCCCGGCAACTTCTTCAATCTCTTCAGCTACAAGCCCCCCAGGACGCAAAAGATAAATATTTTCACCAAAAACTTTAATAATTGTCGATTCAATTCCTATTTTACAAAATCCTCCGTCAAGAATCAAAGGAACAGATCTCCCTAAAGATGCAAAAACAGCTTCCGCAGAAGTAGGACTAAGATACCCTGATTGATTTGCACTAGGAGCAGCAAGAGGTCGACCACAATATTCTACAACTTCTGCAAAAGGACCATTTGGAAGACGAACAGCCAATGTACTCAAACCAGCAGTCGTTAAAGGATGGATATTATGCTGTGCTTTTAGAGGTAAAACCAATGTCAAAGGTCCTGGCCAAAATACCTCCATTAATCGACGTGAAAGAAAATCAATTTCAACATAACACTCCGCCATATCGATGCTACTGACATGCGCAATAAGAGGATTAAATTGTGGGCGTCTCTTTGTAGAAAAAATAGATGACACAGCCCTCCCATTGGTTGCATCACCTGCCAATCCGTAAACCGTTTCTGTTGGCAAAGCTACTAATTTTCCCTGCTTAAGAAGTGCAACTGCCTTCTTTATTGAAGCGCTCTTGAGAGGAGAAATTATCATAAAACATCATCCCTATAGCGCCCTTTGAGCGGTGCAAAACTATAACGATGTAATCCCACAATTGGCCCATATTTATCAAGAGCAGTACGATGCGCTAGCGTCGCATAACCTACATGCCTTTCTAAACCATATCCCTGATAAATTTTCCCTGCATATTCCATCATCCGATCCCGTGTTACTTTGGCAATAATAGATGCTGCTGCAATTGAAACCGAATGCTGATCGCCCTTAATCAAAGCAGTTGCTGGACATGGTAACTTAGAGGGAACATCACGTCCATCAACCAGTACGTAATGAACTGGAACTGCTAATCCTGTAATACAGCGACGCATTGCTTCTAAAGTTACTTGTCTAATATTAGATTGATCAATCGTACGAGCGCAAAGACTAGCAACCGAAATCGCTAATGCACTTTGCAAAATTTTATTATACAGTTTCTCACGTTGTAGAATAGAAAGTCTTTTTGAATCATTAAGTCCGCGAGGAATATGCTCTTTATCCAAAATAACTGCAGCTGTTACCACAGGCCCTGCAAGAGGTCCACGTCCTACCTCATCAACGCCGGCTATATGAAAAAAACCTTGGTTTTGCAAATCCAATTCACATGAAAAATTTGGCTGAAGCGGTAACTTAAACATCTTTTATCAATCACAAATACAAAGAACTCAATGATGGAGTCTTCTGCTTAGCACGTATATATTTAATCTAAAAAACAAAAAATACGTATTCTATTACTCTCTAGCCAAACAAAATTTCTTACCTTCATACTTACCTTTTAAATTTTTCCTGCAGTCATGATAGGTTTGACAAACCAATCTGGATGTATCGATTTGATAAAAAGAGCTGCCTTTTTGGCAGCTTGCTGATCTTTAAAAATACCAAAACACGTTGCTCCCGACCCAGACATACGAGAAAAAACAGAGCCACATTCATCCAATGTAGATAAAACTTGTGTTAATTGAGGTGCAATTTTTAAAGCAGGGGCAAAAAGATCATTACGCGTTTCTTGTAAAGCTTCAACCAATGTATCGACTGTTTTCAAAGCTGCTGGATCAATTGTTAGAGGAGAAGAATTATGCTTTTCTAAAACTTCAAAAACAGTCTTCGTTGCAATCTGTTGTCCATGATTTACTAATACCATGGCGAGAGAACAAGCCTCCTTTATTGGGATAATATCTTGGCCTATGCCTTTCACAAAAAGCGGCCGCTGATATTCTAATGCAAAAAGACACATTGGCACATCAGCACCAAGAATTAAACTCATTTCTGCTAGTTTTTCATAAGAACAGTTAAGTTTCCACTGTTGATGCAACATGCTTAAAACGCTAGCAGCATCACCTGAACCGCCACCAATGCCTGAAGCAACGGGTAGTGTTTTAACAAGTTGAAAAAAAGCCGGTTTAGCATTTTCAGGAAATGTCTTGCGCATAAAATCACGTGCATGAATAACCAAATTGTTTGTATCAAACACCAGATCCTTTGCAAACGGACCGGTTAAAGCAAAGTTATCACATTCACAAGGTGCATAACTTATAAGATCGCCGCTAAAACTAAAATAGACCAAACTTTCTAATAAATGATAACCATCTGTGCGCTGTCCAACCACATGCAAAGCTAAATTCAACTTAATAGGTGTTACTATATAAGAATAGCCTTTGGACAAAACTTGTACATTTGATATCATCTGACGTAATATTCACCTGTGCTGGAATCCTTTACCAATGTGCCCTGTTGTTCTGTATTGGCTCTAGATTCCTCCTCCTCTCTTCCCTGTGGTATTTTCTGTAATCGTTTCCTAAAAAAATAATAAGTATGAAAAATTATCATACACCACAAACCGAATGTAATCATCCGTATCATTTCAAGCGTATTCCTTTTCAGAACCATTTTTAGGCAAAATCATTCACTCTGTTGAGCATCTATCAAATTGCATTTCCCGTCATAAACCATAATGTTGCCAAAGCGCACGCTCTTGTAATACCGTCAACGCACTATCAACTGCTGTATAAGCCGCTTGAGCAGTAATTCCCGCAGGAGTTTTAGGTCCTAAAATGCTTTTTGGAGGAGTAATTAAGCGAAGCTTTGTATCATCCCCAAACCGCTCCTTAATAACAGATCGTATATCGTTTAATCCATCGATAAGGCCAAGTTCAACACCTTTCTTTCCACTCCAAAACATTCCTGTAAAAATATCTGGATTACTTGATAACTTCGCTGCACGACGCTCTTTCACCAAATCAATAAAAGTTTGATGAACTTCAAGTTGTAGAGATTTCAAATGCTCAATATCAGCTTTTTTTTCAGGCTGAAATGGATCTAGTGTAACCTTGTTCTTTCCTGCTGTATAAACGCGCCGTTCCACACCAATTTTTTTCAAAAGCTCAGGAAAACCAAAGGACGCAGAAACAACCCCTATAGAACCAACAATCGAAGAAGGATCAGCAAAAATCTCATCCCCCGCACAAGCAATCATATAACCACCAGATGCGGCTATATCTTCAATAAAAACAAGAACCTGTTTATTTTTTTCTTCTGCCAAATCACGAATACGCTTGAAAATAAGACGTGATTGCACCGGAGAACCACCAGGAGAATTTATAACAATTACAACAGCTGGTGCTTTTTTGTATGCAAAAGCCTTATCTAAAAGATTAGCACACCTACCCAACGAAAGTGTACGGGCTATTGATGTCGTAGAATCCATAATCGCACCATGAAGGCGCACCACAGGAATTACAGATTGGCTAGAAAAAAACGAAGTGGAATAAGATTTTTTATCATGTCCATCAAAACAAAACATCCTTATAAGCTAGAGGAAAAGGCAAGGTAGTAAAAAAGGCAGAACATAACCGAACATCAAAGTGCCTAAATAACTCCAAAATATAAACTCAAATCCCAATTGATCCAAAATTAAAATATCCTTAAACGGCGAAAAGTTAAATCTAAACTTAAATAATAAACTGGAAAATACAAGATATCATTTTAAAAGTTCCCACAAACTTATAAATCCATTATTGATTGCATTAATCCGCGGTGAAAAAGTATGCTCTTTATCCTCGTGTATAACCAACGCCGGTAAAATCGATAAAGCTGCTCTACTGCCTCGTTTTGCATAACATAAAATACGAATTGCCGCAGTTTTTGCACGTGCGTGAATGGGAATGATACAGATACCACCAAAGCGGCCTTCTAAAGCATACAAGATGTCATTTAGCGATTGCGGACGTGCAATTAATCCTAAATATCCACTTGGTTTAACAATTGCTGCTGCACTTCGAAACCAATGATCAAACATCGCTTCAGGCATAACATGTGCCTCAGATTTTTGTTCATCAGGTGTTTTACGATCCGCAGGATTGTTAAAAGGTGGATTCATAATGGCAAAATCAAAAGAATTATCCACCAATCCTGCCTTTAAACGATTTTTTCCTTTCAAAGTAACATCTGCTTTTAACAAACAAATCCGCTCAGCAAATTTTTCATTTTGTTTTAGCATAAGCGTTTTTTGTGCATAAGATGCCATAAAAGATGAGCGCTCAACCAACGTAACATGAACTTGTGAACAACGCGAAGCAACCGCTAACCCCGCAGCTCCAGCCCCTGCCCCTAAATCAACAACCTTTCCATTGAGATTAGTAGGAACTAAACTAGCTAATAACATAGCATCCATCCCAGAGCGATGACCATATCCGCGGGGTTGAACCAAATAAAATCTCCCATGATGAAAACTGTCTATTGTTTCACTATCCTGATTCGCTGTTTTATCCATTTGAAAGCCTATGTTTATTATAAACTGAACTTTTCTTCTCAATGACACTTTAAATAAAGCTGTTGCAAATTTTTTTCTTTAACCTCTAGAAAGAATATTATACAAGTTTTTAAAATATACTCTCGCACATATCATTCAAAGTTTACACTTCAAAGTAGCATCAAAAGCTTGAGTCAAAATAAAACCCCCTTTATGCTAATGTTTTAAAAAATAGAATTCATAGATGTCCATTGCAATACTTTAGGAGTCAACATATTGTGAGTGTCGCCACAAAATTAGATCAAACACAAAATAATCAAATATCCCTCCAATCTCTCATTAGTCTTACAAAAAATGATATGGAGCGCGTCAATCAATTGATCCTCTCTATGGCAAAATCAGAAGAAGTTGAAATGATCCCTGAAATTTCCAATCATCTTATTTCATCAGGTGGAAAACGGTTACGCCCAATGATCACATTAGCTTCCGCTCATATGTTTGATTATCAAAATGATGGGCACATAAAACTTGCAACAGCTGTTGAATTTATGCACACAGCAACCTTGTTACACGATGATGTGATTGATGAAAGTCATTTACGACGCGGAAAATCTACCGCACGAATGATTTGGGGGAATCAAGCAAGCGTACTTGTTGGTGATTTTTTGTTGGGACAAGCTTTTAAAATGATGGTTGATGTTGGTTCTATAGAAGCACTCTCTGTTCTTGCAAACGCTGCTGCAATTATTGCTGAGGGAGAAGTTATGCAACTTTCTACCGCAAAAAATATTGAAACCAGTGCTTCAGATTATCTTAAAGTCATCAATGCAAAAACAGCAGCACTTTTTTCAGCTGCCGCTGAAGTCGGACCAATTATTGCTGGTTATGGAAAGAAAGAGCGTTCTGCATTGCGTGAATATGGCACATTTTTAGGACTAGCTTTCCAATTGATTGATGATGCGCTTGACTATGGTGGTTCTGCTAAACATTTGGGAAAAAACATTGGAGATGATTTTAGAGAGGGAAAAATCACAATGCCTGTTATCCTCGCATATGCACGCAGTAATGCGGTAGAAAAAGCATTCTGGAAACAGGCTCTTGAAAAAGGCAATAACGATAATGAAGCCTTCGTAGGTGCGCAACATTTGATAGAAAAATATGATAGCCTCACAGATACAATAAAACAGGCTCATCTTTATGGAATGCGTGCAATCGATACTCTTGCTTCTATAAATAAAAGTCCTGCCCATAATGCTCTTGTTGAGGCCGTTGAATTTTGTATTGCGCGTGTAACCTGATTTTGCAAAAATTATAATATTATTTAATAAAATAATTGGAAATGATCTATAAACTATATAATTGATTCATCTTGAAAAGGATTAGCTCTATGTGCAGTGCAACAGTATTCCGCTTTTTGACGTTCTTGATTGCGGGTATCATGTTGATGCCATCAGCCACTTACAGCAAAATAAACGTTCCTGTAAATACAACCTCATTTACAGGTGCATACTTAGCTGGAAGGGTAGCAAACCACGAAAATAAAACAGATCTTGCCATAAATTATTTTAAACAGGCCCTCACTTATAAGCCCGATAATATCGAAACTCAAAAAGAACTCCTTGAAGCAATGCTTTCGCTTGGAAACTTTAAAGAAGCTGTTCAGCAGGCTCAAAAACTTAAAGAGCAAGGTGTTATAACCCCCTTTGTTTCCTTGACGCTGTCGATAGAAAGTTTTATAAAAAAAGATTACGAAAATGCTCAACTTCTTTTGCAATTAAAAGAACCTCCTGCACTCAATAATCCAGTACCTGAACTCATTGGTGCATGGATAACATTTGGATCTGGACAAAAATCTCAAGCAATTGCTAATCTTGAAAAAATCAAAGGGCCTATCTGGTATAACCTTTTTATACATTATCATATCGCACTTATGAATGACCTTGCAGAACGTACAGAAGATGCCAAAAAATATTTTGTACAAGCACTCAATAACAAACAGGGAAACCTTATAGCCCCCAACACTTATGAGCGCATTGTGATAGCCTACGCCTCGTTCCAATTGCGCCATAATATGCGCAATCAAGCTCTTCAAACTATTAAGCATGGCGAACAAATGTTGTCGGGTCGAGAAGTCCTTAAAAATATCCGAGAAAAAATTGAAAACGGCGCTTCCTTAGAAAGATTGGTTAAAACCCCCCAACAGGGAGCAGGCGAAGTATTGTACAATTTTGGAACAGCTCTTAACTACAGAAACTCAGGACAAATTGCACGTATTTTTAAACAATTATCTTTCGCCTTATACCCTCAAAATGACGCAACACTGTTCCAGCTCGCACATATTTCTGCCCGATTAGATAATCCTTATCAAGCAATTAAACTTTATCGCGCTTTATCACCTAAGTCTTCCTATTATAGAGATGGACAGCTTCAACTTGCATTTCTGCTTGCAAAAAATAATAATTACAAAGAAGCTATTAAATTACTCACCTCATTAAGAAAAAAATTTCCCAATGATCGCCCCATTTTGATAACGTTGGCTGCTTTTTATATACAAGATAATAAATTTTTAGAAGCTACTCAGACACTGGATCATGCCATTGCACAGATACAAAATTTTCAACGAGATGATTGGAAGCTTTTTTATCAGCGTGGAATTGCTTTCGAACATTTGAATCAATGGGAAAAAGCCGAAATTGATCTGCGAAAAGCACTGGAATTTTTTCCTAATCAACCGCAAGTTCTCAATTATCTAGGCTATTCGCTTGTTGATCGTGATCAAAAACTTGAAGAATCACTCCACATGCTGCAGAAAGCTTCTGCGTTACAGTCGAAAAATAGTTATATCTTGGACTCTCTAGGATGGGCTTATTACAAACTTAAACAATATAACAAAGCTGTTCAAATATTGGAAAATGCGGTTAAATTACAACCCGAAGATCCAACATTGAATGACCATCTAGGTGATGCCTATTGGCAAATTGGACGCAAACGTGAAGCAATTTTTCAATGGAATCATGCAATCGATGGAGAAGCAAAAGACTCCGCAAAAATTCGAAAAAAATTGAAATTTGGCTTACAATAAACAACGATGCTTGACCATAAGCACATGAAACAATAGATAACTATAAAGACTAAATTTCCTTTGATTGCTGTCTATAGATTAAAATATTTAAAGAGTATAAAGCGTGAAACTGTCTGAACATCTCAATCCCAAACATTCTTTTCAAGGACTTATCTTAACTTTGCAAAATTATTGGGCTTATTATGGATGCGCAATTTTGCAACCTTACGATATGGAAATGGGAGCTGGAACTTTTCATCCGTCCACAACATTGCGCTCTTTGGGACCACGCTCGTGGAAAGTCGCTTACGTTCAACCTTCTCGACGCCCAACAGATGGGCGATATGGTAAAAATCCAAATCGTTTACAGCATTATTATCAGTTTCAAGTACTTCTCAAACCTTCTCCCCCCAATTTGCAAGAACTTTATATAAAATCGCTACAAGCCATTGGTCTTGATACAAAACTTCATGATATTCGCTTTGTTGAAGATGATTGGGAAAGTCCAACACTAGGAGCTTGGGGGCTTGGATGGGAATGCTGGTGTGATGGGATGGAAATTTCTCAATTTACTTATTTTCAACAAGTTTGTGGTATTGAATGCACTCCAGTTTCAGGAGAAATCACCTATGGGCTTGAACGTTTGGCAATGTATATCCAAGGTGTTGATAACGTCTATGACCTTAACTTTAATGGTTTAGACGGGGAAGACAAAATAAGTTATAGAGATATTTTTTTACAAACAGAACAGGAATATTCATACTATAATTTTGAATTTGCTGATACTAAACTTCTACACCAACATTTTATTGACGCAGAACGTGAATGTGTTGCGCTTCTTGAAGCTGGTAAACCAAGTAATGAAAGTGACCTACATCTTTGTGTCTTTCCAGCTTATGACCAATGTATTAAAGCCAGCCATATCTTTAATCTTTTACAGGCACGTGGTGTTATTTCTGTGACTGAGCGACAGAGTTATATACTTCGCGTTCGTGACCTTGCGCGTCGCTGTGGAGAAGCCTTTTTGCGTACCGAAGCTGGTAAAATATATACTACAGGAAAAGCCTAATGTCTGATCTTCTTCTTGAACTTTTCAGTGAAGAAATTCCTGCACGCATGCAACGCAAAGCCGCTGCTGATCTCAGGAAATGTGTAACGAATCAACTTGTAGATGCAGGCCTAACCTATCAAGCTGCCTGTGAATATTGGACACCGCGTCGACTAACATTGGATATACGGGGTCTTTCGCTACATTCAAAAGATACCCATGAAGAACGAAAAGGCCCCAGTACAAAATCACCACAACATGTGATTGATGGTTTTTTACGCTCAACTGGGCTTAGTGATATTTCTGAAGCAGATATTGCACATGATAGTAAAAAAGGTGATTTTTATATTGCTAAAATCATCAAAAAAGGGCGAAGCGCAGAAGAGATTATTGCTGATATTATACCGAATATTATTCGCAATTTCCCATGGCCAAAATCTATGCGCTGGGGAAGAGATTCAGAAAAAAGTGAAGCACTAAAATGGATTCGCTCTTTACAGAATATTCTTTGTGTCTTCGGACCAGAAATTGGTGCAACACACGTTGTTCCCTTTACCATTGGTTCCCTTAAAAGTAATAATCTGACCTATGGTCATCGCTTCTTAAGTGACGGGGAATCACTCAAAATCCGTCGTTTTGAGGATTATAATAGCAAACTTGAAGCCCATAAAGTCATCCTTGATGCGGAAAGGCGAAAGAATATTATTTTGGCAGATGCCCAAAATCTTTGTTTTGCAACTGGTCTAGAGCTGGTTCAAGATAATGCCCTCTTAGAAGAAGTTGCAGGGCTCGTTGAGTGGCCTGTTGTACTTATGGGAAGTTTTGATAAATCTTTCCTTGACATGCCTCCAGAAATTATTCGTTTAACCATTCGGACCAATCAAAAATGTTTTGTAACGAGGAAGCAAGGTGAAAAAATTAAACTTTCTCCTTATTTTGTGCTTGTTTCTAATATCCTTGCGAGCGATGAAGGTAAGGAAATTTCTAAGGGAAATAGTAAAGTCGTCCACGCTCGTCTTTCTGATGCACTCTATTTTTGGAAAACAGATCAGCATAATTTGCCCGATATTCAAAACTTGAAATCTTCAGCCCAAAAATTTGATCTTGATTTAAAAAAACCTCTTGATCAAAGAATGGCACGACTTGATCATTTAAATGTAACTTTCCACGCTAAATTAGGTACACAAGGCGCAAGAATAGAGCGCATTACTGCGCTCGCACAAAAAATTGCACCTTTGGTGCAAGCTGATCCTCTTTTAGCAAAACGTGCTGCAATTCTTGCAAAAGCTGATTTACAAACAGAGATTGTAGGTGAATTTCCTGAGCTGCAAGGACTCATGGGACGGAAATATGCCCTTCTTCAAGGAGAAGATCCTCGTATCGCTGAAGCAATTGAAGACCACTATAAACCCCTAGGACCAACAGATCGTATTCCGCAAGAACCTCTTGCAATAACAGTTGCACTGGCTGACAAAATTGACATGATTGTCTGTTTTTGGCTCATCGGTGAAAAACCAACTGGCTCAAAAGATCCCTATGCCTTAAGACGAGCAGCATTAGGAATCATTAGGCTTGTGCTTTCACGTGATTGGAAAATTAATCTTATGCCTTTGTTTCATTTGGCAGCGAAACTTTTCTTGCAACAAAAAAATAAATGTAAAATATCTCAAAAAGGAGATACCCAATTTTCAAATCTATTTTTAGAAAAAACAGAATATATTTTATCAGATTTGTTAGCTTTTTTTCATGAACGTTTAAAAATCTATCTTAAAGAGGAAGGCGCACGTTATGACGTCCTTGAAGCAGTCTTAAATAAAGATGCTGATGATTTTTTACTGGTTGCACGTCACGTCGAGGTACTCATTGCTTTTATCAATACACACGAGGGAAATAGCTTTTTAACCGCTGTAAAACGTACCGTAAATATTCTTGAGAATGAATTTCAAAAAGGTGCAATAATAACAAATGATATTAACCCTGAATTTTTTATTGAAATAGAAGAAAAACAGCTCTATCAAGCAATCATTGAGATAGAGAAAAAAATTAATGATCGCTTCACTGTAACAAGCCTACCACAGATACTCGATATACTTGCACCTCTTGGAAAATTTATTGATATATTTTTCAAGAAAGTATTGGTAAATGATAAAGATGTTCATATTCGCACTAATCGTCTTGCTCTTCTTGGACGTATTAATACTATGACACAAACAGTGGCAGACTTTTCGAAACTTGTAGTCTAAAATTAAAACACCCTTTTAATTAAAACAGTAATAAAATAAAATTCTTTCACTTTTAAGCACTGCTGTTATCGAATATTATAAGAAAATTTTAGCATAAAACTTAAAGCAAATTTTAATGCGTTGTAGAATTTATAATGTAGATGATATATTTGACATTTTTCCAGCAATGCATTGATTTATAATGATAAATTATCCTTTTTCAACTTGAATAATAACTCCGAATATAGTAAGATTTCCTCATTTCAAATCTGTGTATCTTGAATCAATTAAAACCACTCATTTGCACATAACAAGTGGGATAAGTGTGTGGATAAAATTTGTATAAGAAAAGAATAAAAATGCCTCTTATGAACCGTCTTAATGCAAGGGCTGTAAGCAACATTGGGAGCTGGCAAATATGATGATGGTGCTGGCTTGATAAAGCTATGAAAAAATAAAAAGAACTCATCCTTATGAAGGTGTATGATACTATAGGACACATTTCACACCAAGCAATTGAAAAGAAACATATTATAGCCGGCGTTGAACGTCGTAAAGAAACACCAGCAATGGCTAGAAATTTTCTGAAAGCCCTTAAGTCTTTGTTAATTGGGCTATTGATCAAAAATTTTTAGAAAACAATTCAACAGTAGGAGTAAAAAGACCTCCTCTTAAAAATAAAGATGGATTTGCTGTTTGGACAGAAGAAGATGTTGAGAAATATTATCAACATTGGTCTTTAGGAACCCATGAACGCATTTGGATTGATGTTCTTCTGTATACGGGCTTGCGTCGTGGTGATGCTGTTCGTATCAGCTGGAAAGATGTAACAAATAATATTATCCATCTCAGAACAGAGAAAAGCAAATTTCAAACAGATGTTTTTCTTCCTATTTTACCGGAATTAGCCAAAATGCTTGAAGCTTGACCTATTGGAAATGAAACATTCATTTGCGGAAAAAATGGAAATAAACTCGTAAAAGAAAGTTTTGGAAACTTATTTCGTGAAGCGTGTAATGCGGCGGGAATCAAAAAATCAGCATATGGCTTAAGAAAATTAGCAGCAAAACGCACTGCTAACTCTGGTGCAACAGTATCACAACTCAAGGCGATTTTTGGATGGACAAATGACGCTATGGCATCTCTTTACACAAAGAGCGCAGACCGTAAAAAAACTTACTCTTGAAGCCATAAAAAAGCTTCAAAAAAATGAGGGATAGAGGCAAAAACGTAATAAAGTCAATAACCACCAAAACCCTTACTTCTAATATAAATTATTTGATTTAATTATTATTGATTGCCAAATTCTAAAGTTATTGCCTTTTTTCAAGCACAGGGTAAAGATTGGCGCACACACACGTATGAGTGAAATTTTACAAAAGCACATGAGTGCTAATTGCTTTAAAGCACAGCTTTTTATTAGCTATCATTTTGTTTTCTTAAAGTTATTAGCGCGTTCAAAAGCACCGTTATAATAACGTGATATAAAAAACTTACCACCCAAAGATGGACAAAGCCTCCAGTTTTTTAAATCTCTATCGAGTTAGCACAATTCGTTTTAAGACAGCAAATAGACTCGCATTATCCGCTTTTATGGAGGGTACCAAGAGATGAGATTGAAAATAAACGAGACATTTTTCTAAAGAAAAACCATAAATGCACAACAATAATATGCTTTACTTTTTCAAAGCAAAACGGTTTATGCTATAAGATTAATAGGAACATTCTAAAAATATAGGTTCCACAGCACCACTCCAAGTTGAATGATAAAGTGATAAAAATTTATCTGCATCTGTTTGACCCATTGTAACAAGCTCTTCTAAAGGAGCCAGAAAATTTGTTTCATCCAAACCATTCGCATCATACTGTCTGCGATTTTTTAAACCTTTGCGTGAAATAGCAACAGCTTGACGAGCTATTTCTAAAATTATGGTTTGACGAAAAGATGTCCTTAATCCTTCTTTAGGAACACGTTTGCGCATATCTAAAACTTCTTCAAAACACCAATCTTTTGTCAAAGCTTCTGCTTCATTAAGGGCTTCACTATCATAAAGAAGCCCAACCCAAAAAGCCGACAACGCGCATATACGCTTCCAAGAACCGCAATCAGCACCTCTCATTTCCAAAAATCGTTTTAAGCGCACTTCGGGAAACAAAGTGGATAGATGATTAATCCAATCTCCCATATTAGGCATTGAATTTGCAATCTTATCTCTTAATGCTCCATTCATAAACTGACGAAAAGTTATATTTGTACAATCATAATAACGACCGTCGCGCACAACGAAATACATTGGTACATCAAGTGCCCATTCAACGTAATCAGCAAAACCAAAATGCTCAGAAAATACAAAGGGAAGAACTCCAGACCTCTGATTATCAGTGTCACACCAAATTTCAGAGCGCCAAGATAAAAAGCCATTTGGTCTCCCTTCTGTAAAAGGTGAACTGGCAAATAATGCTGTCGCAATAGACTGTAATTTCATGGATACTTGCATTTTTCGTCGCATATCAGCTTCGGATGAAAAATCAAGATTAACCTGAACAGTCGATGTGCGATACATCATATCAAGACCACTATGACCAACTTTTGGCATATAATTGGCCATAATCTGATAACGTGACTTAGGCATTCGCGGAGTTTCCGCTAAGGTCCATTTTGGACTAGCACCCATTCCAAGAAAACCAATTCCCAATGGTTTTGAAATTTTCTTAAGAAGTGCTAAATGCTCCATTACCTCATAATAAGTATGACTAATCGTTTTTAGTGGTGCACCAGATAATTCAAATTGCCCCCCAGGTTCCAAAGAAATTGCTCCTTGGCCAACTGCCCCTATAAGACCAATAATATTTCCCTTGTCTACAATAGGCTTCCATCCTAAAGCTTCTTGCATTCCCTCTAAAAGTGCGCGAATTCCTCTTGAACCTTCATAAGGAACAGGGCGAAAACCATCTATATAGAATGGAAACTTCTCATGTTCCGTACCGATACGCCAATCATGCTCTGCTTTACATCCCCCTTGGAAATAGCTAACCAAGGAATCTAAGTTATAAATTTCACTTTCATCATTTATATCAAGCGCCATAACTTATTGTATCCTATCATTAGTTGTATCATTTTAAATGAATCATTTAGAATAATTTTACGAGCTTCTCAATAAATTGACCAATCCTCCACGGTAACATTAAGAAGAGCCAAAGCAGCAACTGCTGCAGTATCAGCACGTAAAATACGCGGTCCTAAAGATATTGGAATCACAAAAGAATGCTGTTTTAAAAAGTCTCGTTCTTCTTCACTAAACCCACCTTCTGGTCCAATAAGAATACCTGGCGTTGTAATTTTATATTTTTTTAAAAGAGGCAATGGGTTACATAATTGATGTGCTTCATCGCGAAAAAACAAAGGTTGTGTCCTGTTCCAACCAGCGATAAGTTCTTTTAACGAGACAGCTGCTACACATTTAGGCAGAGATAAACTGCCACACTGTTCAGAAGCTTCAATAGCATTAGCCTCCATACGCGCCATATTGATACGCGTAACCTGTGTATGATGCGTTATAACAGGCTGCAAAATAGATACCCCCATTTCAACAGCTTTCTGCACCATATAATCTAAACGCGCGTTTTTGAGTGGAGCAAAACAATAAATGAGCTTCGAAGGCGTCGTTTGTAATTTTTCTTGATGAATAAGCTGAACCACAACAAATTTCTTCCCAACAGTGATAAGTTTAGCAAGCCATTCACCATCCTGTCCATTAAAAAGTAAAATTTTTGCTCCTTCTTGCATTCGCAAAACACGCACAAGATAAGAAGCTTGTGCTCCCTCTATTTTTATTTCTTCATTCAAAGCAAGTGGCTGCTGAATAAATAATCTTTTAAGTTTGTAATTTATGCGCATAACAAAATTGTGCTAAAATTCACTATAATCACCGAGAAAATGAAGAAAAACATATAACAAAAAGAAAAAATTATATCTATAGAGCTCTAACATATAAAGAATTATAGGTTTTTTAAAATTTTATGAGATAATGGTTGGAACCAATAGAATTTTAAATGATTCTGCTTTCATAAAATTTTATGATAATTCACCGTTGCATTCAGTTATTGGGTGCAGGATTGGAGAAAAAATATGTCTGCTAAAAAAGCTACAATTATCACTATCACTACTTTCTTAGTCTTTATTCTGATTACTGTCGGAATTGGTTCCGTTGGAGCTGATGGAAAGCACACAATCTCTACAGATGGCTATGGTATTTCTTCGAAAATTCAATAAGTACTTACCAACTTATTTTCTTTAATTCTATAATTAAATAATACATTATTTTTTAGCAATTCTCTAAAACTCTCAATCTGTGCTAACTGTGCTAAGCATAAAAAAAATAGCAATTAATTTGCATCAATATTTTTTTTAACCAAAAAAATACCAAGAGCCTGTCCTTTGGAACTCAGAGAAAAGGTAGAAAGCTGCGTAAGGCTATTAACAAGGCATTGAATATCTCTACACAAAGTTTCTGAACTGTGTTTTTTTTGTAGTTTTGCCTGTAATGTAAGCTTATTTTGCCAATCTTGTATGATAGCAGATGCAATTGTTCCCCACATGGATAAACTCCAATCTGCCGTACGCATGAGTGATTCTGTTATTTTTGTTGTACCATCTGAAAAGCTTGTTTGAATATTCCAACGCTCAAAAGCTGTTGAAAGGGTACCATCACTCGTTAAAAAAAATTGTTCATTTTTTGCAAGCCTTGTCTGTAAATCATTCAAATCATATCCTAATAAGCGACCAGAAGACATATTCAGTACTA
Organism: Bartonella birtlesii IBS 325; assembly: GCF_000273375.1. Classification (NCBI taxonomy): domain Bacteria; kingdom Pseudomonadati; phylum Pseudomonadota; class Alphaproteobacteria; order Hyphomicrobiales; family Bartonellaceae; genus Bartonella; species Bartonella birtlesii. The sequence goes on along the minus strand of NZ_CM001557.1, from coordinate 907,319 downwards.
ATTCACCTCGCATTTTTGCAAAAATCTCTGACCAAGAACTGGCAAGCGTTCTTACTGTCATAGTAAGATTTGCTTTGCTTTGTACAAACGGAATAATTCCCAAAGCCTCTAAAACAGTCCGCACATCAATAGCAGTCCCTACAGCACGCCCTTCAAGCCGCATTTTCTGACCAACTGGTGTAATTTCAATATTGCTTTGCAAAGACCCACCAAAAATATTTGTATGTCCAAGATCAAAAATACCATGCCCATCTCTTATTTGTATCGCGACAGCTAAATTTGTGAGCGCAATATTGCTTAATTTTGCTTGTGGTGCAGAAAGTCGTATATCCACCCCAATACGATCAAAAATTGCCATCTCAAAGAATGGTTTTTTTCTTTAATTGAAAGAAATACTGGTTCAAAGAGACAAAAATCTAGATTATCAAATGCTAAAGATCCAATTATCATTGGTACATAGTTATGAAAATCAACTTCTAAAGCTCCACGTGCATTGACTGTTCCCATCGTAAATGCAATATTGTTCATTTGAACACGCATTGGTTGCGCCAAAAAACGAGACTCCCATACAATAGGTGCTTTTAATTTATGTCCCCAAAACTGATTTCCTCCAATCCAAGAGAGAGTCTGATTCCATCCTGGAGAACGCATCGACACTTTTCCATCAAAAATATAGTATTCAGATAATCGTGCCTGCCCTATAAAGGTTATACCACCACGCACTGAATTGAGACTTATCTTAATTTGGCTTTTCCCTCCTGCTAAAAGCAGTAACGCTTGATCAGCATCAATTGATAATTTTGTCAACTCTCCACGCCAACGAGCATCTGCACGAAACCGTGCTTCTTTCGTCAATTCTAGCCAATCTAAAGTGGCATTTAATCCTGTTATTTTTTCTGGCATATCGGAAATACTATCATGATAAACAAGTATACCATCCTTAATAATAATCCGTCCAAAAGGTTGATTCAAAAGACGCTCTATATCTGGATGCTCCGGGTTATGCTTCAATATTTCACGAGCATTGTTTATTGCTAATCCTAATGCACCTTGTGAGCGTGAAAATTTGTCAAAAAAATCTGCTACTGTTTTAATTGGTTTTTCCATAATAAATTGAGGACGCACAATTCGCGTTTCGGAAAAAGAAACATGCCCAAAAAAAAGATCTATCAAAGAAAGATCAACCTCTATGGACTCAGCTTCCATCAATGGTACAATGTGATTCATTTTTGATGTTAAAATAACACCAGAAAGATATGCTTTAGGGTAAGGGAATAAATTCAACCGTGGTGGATCACGCAATTGTACATTATAGCCTGTCCATGCACTCAAATCCTGTGCTAAACGAATACGAATCGTATCTGTAGATACAAGATAAGGTAAAATGAGAATACCAACTCCAAATAAAAAAGAAATTGTAATGAAAATTCCGCTCAAAAATTTTGTTATTCTGGCGTACACAACCTTCCTCTACACTTTTGCCCCTGTAACAGATTAAAAAATAACCATCAATGATGGTTAAAAAATTTCTTATAATTTTAAATTTCGTTCTCTCTCAGTTCATAACTTCATGACCCTCGCTTCTTATCCAAAATTTATTCAAACAGCAATGTTGCTGTTTTTTTTACGAAGCAATTATTTTAAAACCTTCTAAAAATTATAGAATACATCAACACTATCGAACTATCTTACCGATCTTATATTGAATATCACTATAAAACTCTGTTGTATTGTCAGCAAATGCTTTACAAAAAAATAAACAGCCCTATCGAAAGGATCTCTCTCATGAATCATATTATTGACGGAAAAAAGCTCGCTGAAGAGATTATTGTAAAAGTTAAGGCTGAAACAACAAAACTTCACAATCACTATAATATACAACCTGGTATTGCGGTTATCATCGTTGGAGATGACCCTGCAAGTCAAGTATATGTTACATCAAAGAGCAAAAAAGCTGAAGAGTGTGGTTTTTTTTCAATCAAACATATGCTTTCAAAAGAAACACGAGAACCAGAACTTCTCCAACTCATTACAACATTAAATTCTGATCCTAAAATCCATGGTATTTTGGTACAGCTCCCCTTGCCCACCCACATGAATACAAACCGCATAACACAAGCTATTGCTTTCCAAAAAGATGTAGATGGTTTTCATTATATCAATGTAGGAAAACTAGCAACCAATGCTCTTGAAGATGCCATTATTCCTTGTACACCAGCTGGTGCTATGATGATGATTGAACAACAATGTGGACAAGATTTATCCGGTCTTGATGCTGTTGTCGTTGGTCGCTCTAATATTGTTGGCAAACCTATGGCCACCCTTTTAACAGCGGCTAATGCTACTGTAACGATCGCCCATAGTCGTACCCGTGATCTCGATGATGTATGTCGTAGTGCCGATATTTTAGTAGCAGCTATAGGGCGCCCACGAATGATTAAAAAAGACTGGATTAAAAAGGGGGCTATTGTTATTGATGTAGGTATCAATCGCATTCCAGCTCCAGAAAAAGGCGTGGGGAAAACGCATCTTGTTGGCGATGTCGATTTTGAAGCAATAAAAGAAAAAGCCGCTGCCATTACTCCGGTTCCAGGAGGAGTTGGGCCTATGACTATTGCTATGCTTATGGTTAATACACTCAAAGCAGCGGCTCGAACACACAATCTGCCTGTACCTAAATTTTAAAAAATGTTATACATATTGAGTGTATAAAAATTACTTTTGTTCTTTCATCCCCTTGCTCATAAGGTAAAAACTGATGCCCCTTGATCTGCACGATTAACGGACTGGCGGAAAACATGAAAGAGCTCACGACCAACACCGTATTCATTCTTTAAAAGATCAGGAGGCCTCGTTACGCGCGCATTAAATTTTGATAAATCTTCCAAAAGAGTTAATTTACCTATATGTGCATCAAGACAAACGATATCGCCATCTTGTAAACGCGCAATAGGACCATTATCCAAAGCTTCTGGTGTTATATGAATTGCAGCAGGAATTTTTCCTGAAGCACCTGACATGCGCCCATCAGTTACCAGTGCTACCTTTTGTCCTTGATCCTGTAAAATACCTAAAATTGTCGTTAATTTATGGAGCTCTGGCATCCCATTGGCTTTTGGTCCTTGATAACGAATGACAGCAATAAAGTCTTTGTTATTCAATACTCCAGATTTAAAAGCTTTTTGTAATTCCTCTTGATCATTAAAAACAAGAACTGGAGCTTCAATACGCCAATGTTCAAATTTGACCGATGAAACTTTCATAATAGCTGTTCCCAAATCTCCCGACAAAACACGAATACCGCCATCAGGTTGAAATGGTTTTCTCCATCCTGTTAATACCTTATGATTACCACTTTCCTTGATAGCAGGCTCACGTACTATATGACCGTCAGAAGCGAGCTTTGCTTCAATTGCATAAGCATTGAGATCTGTACTAAAAACTGTACAGACATCTTCATGCACTAAACCCGCCTCAATCAATTCGCGAATGATAAATCCCATACCACCGGCTGCATGAAAATGATTTATATCAGCCAAACCATTTGGATAAATCCGTACTAACAGAGGAACTCTTGATGAAATTTCTGCAATATCATGCCATGTTAATTGAATACCGCAGGCTGCTGCCATAGCAATCAAATGAATTGCATGATTGGTAGATCCACCTGTTGCATTCAATCCTACGATAGCATTCACGAAAGAACGCTCATCAACTATCATACCAAGTGGCCTATAGTTATCACCAAGAGCTGTCATTTCAAGTACATGCTTCGTGGCTTCCTTTGTTAAAGCGTCACGCAATGGTGTATTGGCATTGATGAAAGAGCTTCCTGGCATTTGTAGCCCCATCATCTCTAGTATCATCTGATTTGAATTAGCAGTTCCATAAAATGTACATGTTCCTGGCCCGTGATATGAACGTGCTTCTGATTCCAACAAGGTTTGGCGATCTACCTTATTTTCCGCGTAAAGCTGACGTATTCTTGCTTTTTTATCATTCCCTTGACCACTTGTCATAGGACCTGCAGACACAAAAATTCCTGGTAAGTGACCAAATGTTAACGCTCCAATCATTAAACCAGGTATAATTTTATCACAAACCCCAAGATACAATGCAGCATCAAACATATCGTGTGATAAGCCTATAGCTGTTGCCATTGCAATGACGTCACGTGAAAAAAGAGAAAGCTCCATCCCTGTATTTCCTTGTGTTACGCCATCACACATCGCGGGAACACCACCTGCTACTTGTGCTACACCACCAAATAGGCGAGCGGCTTCTTTAATTAAGTAAGGGAAAGTTTCAAAAGGTTGATGTGCTGAAAGTATATCATTATAAGCAGTAATAATACCAATATTACCAGTAATATTATCCTTCAAACGCTCTTTGTCTATTGAACCACAAGCCGCAAAGCCGTGTGCTTGATTGGAACATCCTAAAAAACTCCGCTTGGGACGGTTTTCTTGCATCTTTACAATACGATCTAAATAAACTTCTCGCGTCGGTCGAGAACGTTCATGAATCCTTCGTGTAACCATAGCAATTGTCTTGGAAAGTACCATGTTTATTTCCCCTTTCATTAAAACAATCTCATTATAAGTTTAGAGAGGCTGCATATCTACTTCACTCATTTTATGTTCTGTTTCGTTTATTTCATTGTTATTTGGAGACCAATAAACCTGAACGAGATGATGAGTATTGCGTAAAACCGCACGAATAGGCATTTCCATTTCAGATCCATCCTGACAAACCTTTTTAAAACAATCGCGTTTTTGAAAACCTTCAAAATGAAGAATAATACAACGAGATTGCATTATGACCGGCAGCGTTAGTGTAAGTCTTGGTTCAATGGTACTTTTTGCATGAAGTGGTAGAACAAGTGCCTGTGTTTGAAGATCAAGTGCTTGCTTCAAACGATCAGCATCAGGAAAAAAGGACGCTGTATGACCATCAATCCCCATTCCTAAAATAATAACATCAAAGGGCTTAGGTAAATTATTGATACGGCTGGCGGCAGAAAAAGCTGCAAGCTCAACAGTGAGTGCTTTATGATACAGTCCTACAAAACGTGCTTTGGTTGCAAAATTCTGTAACAAATAACGCTGTACCATATATTCATTTGAACGCTCATGATGAGTAGGTACAAAGCGTTCATCAACCAAAGTGATAATAATATTTTGCCAATCAATATCAGCCTTTGATAAATAATGAAAAAACAATTCTGGTGTTTTGCCACCAGAAACCGCTAAAATTGCACGCTTACGCTCTAGAACAGCTATACTAAGCTCTGCTGCAACACGGTCAGCCAACGCTAAAGCAAGAGTCGTAGGTGTTTCAAAATTTAAATGGTCAATATTCATTCCATGCATACTTATTGCTCTAAACTAAGTTATTCCATATACGCCTATCACGTTCCATCAAAACTGTCGAAGCAGACGGCCTCCATGATCCCGCACTATATTCATAAATAGGCTGCTTTATTGCTTGCCACCCCTCAAGAATAGGATCAATCCAACGCCAAGCCGCTTCAACTTCGTCACGACGCATAAATAGTGTTTGATCTCCACGAATAACATCCATCAATAAGCGTTCATAAGCATCAGGATTACGCTGAGAAAATGCAGATGCAAAACTCATATCCAAGGGGATATGACGAAATCGCATGCCACCAGGGCCTGGATCCTTAATCATCAACCATTGTTTGACGCCTTCATTAGGCTGGAGACGAATAACAAGCTGATTAGAAAAAATCTCATCTGAATCTACATTAAAAATATTATGAGGAATAGGTTTAAAAACAACCACAATTTCAGATATTCGCGTGGGCATACGCTTACCAGTTCGTAAATAAAAAGGCGTATTTGCCCAACGCCAATTATTAATCTTAACTTTCAATGCTACAAAGGTTTCACTCCTACTCACCTTTTTTCCAAGATCATCAAGATAAGAGCTTACAGAAACGCCATTCAATGTACCAGCAACATACTGCCCACGCACAGTATGCTGTTCTACATTATGAATATTAAGAGGTGTTAAAGAATGCAAAACTTTCAACTTTTCATCACGCACAGCATTTGCTTTATTCGTAAATGGTATTTCCATCGCCACTAAACAGAGCAATTGCAATATATGATTTTGTACCATATCGCGTAGCGCACCTGCACCTTCATAATATTCTGTACGCCCTTCCAAACCTAAAGATTCAGCAACTGTTATCTGAACATGATCAATATAGTTGGAATTCCATAACGGCTCATAAAGTGTGTTAACAAACCGTAATGCCATCAAATTCTGAACAGTTTCTTTGCCAAGATAATGATCAATGCGAAAGATTTGATCTTCATGAAATACTTTTGCAAATATGTCATTGAGTTCAGTGGCTGTTTTTACATCACGGCCAATAGGCTTTTCAATGATAACACGTGTCTGTTGTGTGATAAAATCATTTTGCTCTAATCTCATAACGATATCAGCAAAAAGTGATGAACCAACCGCCAGATAAAAAGCGCGAATATTCCCTGAATCTTTTGACAGTATCAGCGCAAGATCTCGCCATCCTCGATGTGAAGTAATATCAACAGAAACGTAAATTAAACGTGCAAGAAAACGATTAAGTTCAATTTGGTTAAGATCTTTGGGATGAACATGTTTTTCTAAAGAAGCACGAACAAAATTTTGGTACTGCTCATTACTCCATGCAGAACGTGCAATCCCAATAATACGCGTTGGCTCACTAAATTGCCCAACACACTGACAATGATAGAGGGCAGGTATAAGTTTGCGTGCTGTTAAATCACCATTACCACCAAAAACAATACAATCAAAGGGAGAGACTGGAATAATTTTACTTACCATGCACTTATCTCTCTTCCCATTCAAGTATAAAAGCTAAAATAATTTATAGAAGCTTCAATTATTAAAGCAGATAGATATTAAACAAGCCATTAATTTTCTTCATTTCCAATGCTGTTTTATCAAAAACGATCCATTAAAGAAAACCAGTGCATTGCTAAAAATACAAGTGGATAGCGTAAAAATCTTCCCCCTGGGAAAGACGAAATTTTTAAATTTTGAAAATAAGAAAAACGCTCATGCTTTCCAGTCAACCACTCAGCATATAACTTTCCTATAAAAGGAGCAAGCATAACTCCATGGCCCGAATAGCCACCACAATAAGTCATCCTTGAGAAAAGTTGGCGAACATAAGGCATACGTTCAACGGTAATAGCAACTGTCGCCCCCCAATGATGGGTCAAATTAACAGAGTGTAAATGGGGATAAATTTCAGTAATCTGCCGACGTATCCGTTTCTCTAAATTTGTAGGATATTGGTTATCATAACTTTCTACCCCACCAAATAATAAACGATTATCAATACTTTTGCGAAAATAGCGAACCATAAAGCGAGAATCATCGACCGATTCACCACCTCGAAGAATCAAACACCCTTTTGGTAATGGTTCTGTTGCCCCAATATAAGAGCGAATAGAAAAAATCTTTCTCTCAATAAATCCTTGAAGTCCAAGCTTATATGCATTGGTCGCAAGTAAAACATGCTCTGCTGTTATACTGCCCTTTTCTGTTGTCACTCTCCAATGGATACCATTGCGCTCTATTGCTATGACTCGTGTCTTCTCATAAAGCTTAGCACCAGTACTTTTTGCCTTTTTTGCCAACCAAACAACGAGCTTTAAGGGATTGATATGACCAGTGTTCGCGTCATAAATACCACCATAATAAAAAGGCGAGCCAAGTCGCCTTTCTGTTTCCGTCCTATCCATAAAAGTAAGACCATGATAGCCATAACGCTGCATCGTTTCAACATGGCGTTGATAAGATACTAACTTGCGTTTTTTATGGAACACAGAAAGCTGTCCTGTCATAAAGTCGCATTGAAAATCAGGCATCGCACACCAAGATAAAATATCTCTCTTAGCCTCTTCCGCTAAATCAAACAGTGCTTTGCTTCGCTCAAAACCATATTTTTTTTCTAATATTTCCACCCATTGTCGTTGTCCCGTTCCTAATTGCCCACCATTGCGCCCTGAAGCACCATCACCAAAATGTGAAGCTTCACACAAAATAACATGCACTCCAGCGTTCGCTAAATGATAAGCTGCAGAAAGTCCTGTCAATCCACCCCCAATAATTACGACATCACACTGTAGCTGTTCGCTAAAAAACGGATAGGGAGGACGTTCTTCTAAAGAATCTTCATACCAAGAAACTCCTGGAGAAATTGGATTAGAGCTAATCATCGTGATAAACCTCAAACATTAAGCAAGAGATATTCGCGCTCCCATGGGCTAATTACTTCCATAAAAGTTTCAAACTCTTGTCGTTTGATTGCAGCGTAAGTACTGACAAACACATCCCCTAGAATAGCACGTATTTCTGTATCTTGTTCAAATAAATTAACCGCTTCAATGAGACCACGTGGTAATTCAATATTATCAGCATTCACATTATTTGCTGTTGGCTCATCTGGTTTAAGCTGCTTCTGTAAACCAATAAGACCGCAAGCTAAAGAAGCAGCAAGAGCTAAATAAGGATTAGCATCTGATGAAGGAAGTCTATTTTCAATACGCCGTGCTGAGGGAACAGAACGAGGTACACGAAATGCTGTGGTACGATTATCATATCCCCATCGCAAATTAACAGGTGCTGAAACATCGGGCATAAGACGTCGATAAGAATTTACATAAGGAGCAAGCATTACAAGTCCTCCAGCCATATGTTTTTGTAATCCACCAATAAAATGACGAAAATAAACACTTTCTTCACCATCTTCCTGCGTAAAAATATTCATACCTGTCTTCTTATCAACGACTGATTGGTGAATATGCATAGCGGAACCCGGCTGTCCTTGAATGGGCTTAGCCATAAAAGTTGCGTACATATTATGTTTAAGTGCTGCTTCACGAATTGTGCGTTTGAACATAAAAACTTGATCCGCCAATTCAATCGGATCACCATGACGTAAATTGATTTCAAACTGACCTGCCCCTTCCTCGTGAATAAGCGTATCAATCTCCAATCCTTGCGCTTCCGAAAAATGATAAATATCATCAATAAACTCATCAAACTCATTCACACCGGCAATCGAATAGCCCTGTCCTCCACCAATTGAACGTCCAGAACGACCAACTGGAGGAACTAAAGGATAGTCAGGATCAGGATTTTTCTCTACTAAATAAAATTCAATTTCTGGCGAAACAACCGGCTTTAGATTCATTTGCGTATAAAAATTGACTACTTTTCGCAAAACATTTCGTGGAGTATAATCTACAACCTGTCCATTTGGATATACAAGATCACAAATCACTTGTGCCGTAGGAGCATCTTCCCATGGCACAATACTTAACGTAGATAAATCAGGCTCAAGACGCAGATCACCATCAGTTTTAGGATATTCAAAGCCATGACCATCTTCGGGATAAGATCCTGAAATTGTTGTCATAAAAACTGCTGAAGGCAATGCTAATGATGTTTCCGATGTAAATTTTTTAGAAAGCATCATTTTGCCACGTGGCACACCTGCTTGATCAGGCGTAATACACTCAATATCTTCTACATTACGAAAAGCCAACCATTGTAAAACTTGCTGCCAATTACTTACACCACGTAAATTTTTCAGAAAACTAGAAACAAGCTTAGAATCTTTGCTTTTCATTTGTTTACCATTTTTTACAGCCATAACACACCAACTTAAAAAAACAATCAAGCCCCGCTATTATGGTACTATCCCGTGCGTGAATGTCACAAAAAAAATCTTAATCAACTTAATTTTTATAGAATGTATAACTTCTATTAAGGTAAAATCGTTCTTGGCATCGTTATAAGCTGTTTATTGTATCAAAAATGATGGAAAAATGGTAGTGCACGCGATATATCGCGTCTAACTTTCTCATTATATAAAACAGCGAAAAATGCCATAGTGGATATAACCTATATCTCGCTTTAAATAATCACATATAAATAAAGAAGACATTGGTAAAAATAATAAAGACAAGATATTTAATTTCCTTTTGACTCTAGAAATGCTTAATTGAAGGAAAAGAAACTTTTTTAATAATAACGATGTTTTTTATTAAAGGATATTTTTATGAACGCAGAAAACCTGAAAGGCAGAATTTAAAATGTCATCACGAATAAGAACCCATGTAGAAGGTAATTAGCTGGTGAGACGTATAAAGCCTATATTCCAACAGATTTATCTCTAAATCGTCCGTTAGAAATGGGAAAACTATATAAGCTTTAGGAGAGTCAGAGATAATTGAAAAATTTCTTCCTGCTGTGTAAACTGCCACCAATTGTTTGCTCTCCTTTTACGGTTTAATTTTACAGATTTGGAAACAATCTTATTACGATGCACACATTTAGCAATTATTTTATCATCTGCATTAGAGCAAAAAACATGAACAATACACGACAGCTTCGATAATAAGGCCAACCACCCAATCAATCTATATGAAAATGCATGTGCAAACAAATCCTCCTATGATAGGCAATATTTCAAGCCTATCTATAGTGGTACCGCTTTTGAAAATTTTGCCTGTAACTTATTACAATAATAATCCCGAAATACAGATTTAGCTTTTGTCTGAAATGACTCAATTTTGGATTGATGAGAACGAAAACACGCTGCAGTAATCACATCATCCGTTTGGTTCTTCTTAAATAAATTCGTTACACTTTTAACCGCCTCATTTTGAAATTCTTGTTGTTTAAATTTAAGCTTCATATCGCCTCCCCAATCGGCTGGATATTTATTTTATCCTAGTTTAAATTTTATCAAAGCTTACTTCATTGTCTTTGAAGATAAAGCTGCAATTGACTAAAGACTCGTTCCCCACAAAAGCGGCATCACAGGGTTGTTGCCGGGTTAATAAATTTGCCTCAAATTTTTATTTTATCTATGCACCAATGCGGCGAATGTGTTTAATTTCTCTGTCACATATATTCTTATAGCCTGCCTTGTAAGCTTCGCTTTTTTCATCACAGAGCTCGGGCAATTGCACAAGGATGAATTTGCGATTGCCACCATTTTGTGCATTTAAATCCATCACCGCATTGGATGTTGTGCTAGAGCTCGCAAAAAATCAAAAATGATACCGTCTTTGTTCGTGCCCATTTGCATGAGAAGTTTTATAAATTTGGTAGGTTTAATATATTCAAACAATCCTTAAACATGCATGAATTGATCAATTTCACGTTTGGGAAAAGCGGGTATCACCTAAAAACTCTCATTTAAAAATTCCTGCAAAGTCTTCATCAAAATTGGTATCGATTTCCTTGCCGGGAAAAATCTCTGGAGCCACCCCATCTTGAGTCTCACTTAAAAACCTTTTAATCATAAGGTAGGATTTCCCTTCACCCCATGTAATCTTATATTAGCAATTTTCTCTTTCAAAACTTTTTCACTAAAATGCCAATAGCTGCCTTAGGATTGTTTTGACATAACACCATTAGGCTTCGTAATGGTATAATCTGCCGCATAAAGCTTATGCGCAGTAATAGAATCTGCTTTCCAAGGACTTTGGGGTAATTATTTGGATTCTTATATGTAGAACTATCCTGCTGCGGTAGTAAATTTCTCTTGAAATTTTCCTTATACTTTGTGTAGCGTATAATATATTTACGGCTTACAGAAAAATAATTCACTGAATTCTTGCGCGTATGAACCTTCTCCCACACCAATTGAGCAACAAAATTCTCTTCGCCCAATACCTCGTTGCACACTTTGCGTAAATTATGCATTTCATGATCATCCATTAATGATAAATATCATCCTATCGTCACGTAATAAGGTCTGTGCCAAACGCAAGCGCAGATAAATCATAGTGAGCTATGCCGCGTAAAAGCGTCCCATTGTTTTAGGATTCGATTTTGTTGTTTGGCTCGTCACTTCCTTATATCGTACCAACGGGTCTTTAAAATCATCACCATAGATAAAATCATTCCCCGTATTATATGGCGAATCTATATAGATCATCTCCATTTTCTGGAAGTAAACGCACTGGATAAGCTTTAACACTTTAAAATTATTGCCCTTAATATAAAGATTAACACTTTCTTCGCACTTGGGGGGCGCAACGCTGCAAGTGAAGGCTTTTGTGCAAGCTTTAAACTTACTCCTTTACCCTTCCCTTCAAATTTGAACTTCTCAAATTCAGTATCAATATATTCGTCGCATAGATTAAGAAGCTGGTCTATATCCAGCTTGCTCTCGGCAAAACATTGTGAAAAAGCTGTTTTTAATTTCTCTATATCTTGATTGACTGGCGTTTGATTTAGACCTTCTATTTTACGCTCGCCCGCTATTATACTCTCATCTTTGCGTCTCCCCTTTACGCTTAATATAAAAGATAAGGTGGTTTATTTCCTCTGCAATTGTAAGCTATTGCGAATAAACAATGCGTTATATATTTTTATCTATTTGAAAACAAAACATAAATTGAGACGAAACTTTTTTAGACAAAGTCTCTGCTCTATTATCGCTCACAGCCAAAAAGGCCGCAAAGCGCGGCTTTGCTACGCAGAGGAAAAAGAAAAATGGGAAAAGTTATGCCATTTAAATGGTACTGCAAGCGATACATCAGTGCTAACGTTCTCTTAAAAAAAACACAGATAATTAAAACTAACTTCAAAAAACAGCCTTCCCAATGAAGTACTAGCTAGAGGGTTGCATGCACAACATAAAATGGCACACTGATTTCCGCAAGCATGCTTCACATATTGTACGCGTAGCCTGTACAGAGTCTACCGCTCCTAAATACTCAGACGTAATGCTACTGGATCGTACAGTGATCGCAGTTGCACCCTTAAACACCGGTTCCTACCATATCATAATGCTTGACAAAAGCATCATGCCATCATAGCAACCGCTTTGCGTATGGGTTCCACAACATAGTTCTACAAATTGTTGATGCATTGCCAAGCTAAGAGTTTTCTTGCCTATCTACGCCAATGAGACCATCACTATCCTCTTTTTGAATCGTAAAACAAAATGATTTCCCATTAGCAATAAACCATCTGCTCAAAGTCAAACTAGCTTAAACTCATGGCATTCTGAACCTTTAGGCTCGCTCTGCCCCCAAGAGGGGCATAGTCAGATATATCACTTCCGTCACATATTCACGCGCTGGGATAAAAAAATCTGAAACTACGAGGCAACGCTGCATTTGTATGCAGCGTTGTTGTTAGGTATAAGCTTCTATTGAGATAGTTCTAATGGGAAGCACCCACAGCTAATGGTATAGGGATTAATTTGGATTCTTTCGAAATGTTATATATAAATTTAATGTGCCGCCCCAAAACACACCATCAGTGAGCCCACTTAAAAGACCAAAAAGAAGGTTAAAATCAAATGCATATTTCAAATCAGGTTCAACCTTGAGAAAAACAATCAATATGAATTTGATGACAAAAGCGATAAGAATAAATGTCAGCGTCAACGGCGTACCAGGCAGAATAATTAAATCCGTTCCCTGTTTGATTTTTAAACGCGGAATAGCATGCCAGAGCAACCAGCCAACGCCAACGCCGATCATCAGCCCCCCAAACATTGCGATTGCTCCCCAGACCGGGAACGCCAGCTCTTTAATCACATCGCTTACGCCCAAAAAAAGAAAGACTAACGGCAAGAGAAAAAGGCGATAAACCTTCACTTCCCTATCTTTCAATGCGATTATTCCCCTCACGATGAGAAAAATAAGCAAAATCCAGGCCCATTTAGGGGTTCCAGTCATAATGTTAGACAATGACATATTATGCTCCATGATGTTTGATGCGATAAAAATATTGCATGACGTTAGGAAGATATTTAGAAAAAAGAAGACCAGCGCAAATTAACCCCATAGTAACCAACCAAAGCTGGATGGTCCATGCAAAAAAGCCACTAGAAGACCATTGGCAAAAAAGATGATGACCCAAATCCATGTAATATATTTATTGATGCGATAAAATAGGATATGTTTGCGTTTTTCTTCAGAAATACCAGCAGGAGCATAAAAAATGGTAAAGGGTTTCTTTACCAGCAAGCTCATCAATGAAACCAGAGCAAGTGACAGATAGCAAAAAACTGTGGGGTAGTTCAGTAAAAGTGTAGACCATCCAGCGAAATGATTAACAAACAGGACAATAACTGTTAAAATGTTAGTAATTATCACGGGTTCTCCCTGTCGGACAATTTTAATATTCACAGCAATAATGGACAATAAAATCACAATTAAGATGAGAGAACGTTCGACCTGAGTTAAAACGTTTCCACTGATAACCCAGGAGTAAATACTCCATGGAATAAAAGAGATTATTATTTTAAACATGGTGCATCCGCCTTTTTATATTTGATAGAAAACTTACCGTAAATGCTTCGTTTTTTAGTTTCCGTATGAATAAAACGCCACTTAGTTCATACTCTGTATCCTGTTTAATGGTAACTGACAAGTATCTCCCGGATAAACTGCTTCAATGAACTTTACTTTTTTCAGCGCAACAGATGCGATATTTTTGCCCTACCCTGCGTCGACAAAGCCAGAACCATCTCAATCAATAGTGAACCAGGACATACGGCGCGGGAGGAGAAATGTTCCTCAAAAAGCGGGTGATGCGCATTAGAAGGAAAAAGTACAAGAATCTCTGGTTACGGAGGAAATCTTACATAAATCGCCTAGTAATGGAAGAGCGCCTTTCTCAGAACACGAGCTAGGGAAGCAGACCTTACTGACAATGATGATTGCCTGCGCAATAACGGCCCTGCCATTGTCGTATGGACTGGCCCTTACAGTGAAATACGGTAGACTTCATTAATGCGTTCAATATGTCCTTCAACGCGTAACCTATCGCTATCAAAATGGGCGGGAAAGAAAAACTGTTCAACTATAACAGGGAGATAGCGATAAGTGAGATCCGATTTTTTAGCCACCACGGTGGCGAATCAAACTGAAAACTGATGCGGGATTTCGAGTAACAAGCCCTGTTTCAAATAGTTATGGGCTAAATTCCAGTGAGAAATATCGATTTGCCCGCAAGCACGCATCGGTGTGGTTAAAGTGATACTCTGACATATACCCAAGAAATTTGGCTCGGTGCGATGCCTTATAGCCATGATTAGGGGACCTTTTTATATTTTTCTCTTAAATCCTTTGATGATAAACCGAAGGAATGAGAGCTAAACTGCGCTTGATAGTGCGCGAGAAGTATCGGCATACGACAAACGAAAAAAGCCAACAATCCCAGCTCAGGAGCAGCCTGATGTTTGCTCATGATACTTGCAATTAGAAAATCGACATTGGGTTGCGGTACTGTATTGTCCGGAATAGATCGTGCAAGCGAACTGAAGGGGCGCATAGGCGCCTGAAAGCGTAAAAAAAGAAATCAACCCGGGACATCCCGTTGCATAATCGGATGACCAAACCTTGGCCAGGGTTTGTCTTTGCAATGCGTTACCATCGCCCCAAGATTCCCGACTTCAATCTCATGGAGGACACTAGAAAGCCGCATGATAGCATATTTGCAAGCTCCCATAGTGCAAGGCCAGTGGTACAAAACCCACCAATTAGTGCAAAAATGATGTCGCTCTTGGTACGGTTGGTGGGATTCGAACCTACGACCTCTGGTGCCACAAACCAGCGCTCTAACCAACTGAGCTACAACCGCACAAAAATAAATGTACCATAACTTTTTACTCTTTCGTAAATAGTTATTTCCTGCTTGTTTGACATAAGGAAGATAAAAAGAGTTTGCAAGCCCCTTAAAAAAAATTCCGCAATTTTTATCAAGAAAAATAGTTCTATCACAAAGGAAACGCACGTTTTGCCCAATACTCAACACTATGATCACGATAAGCTTTTATGTTATCAATCCCATCTTTCTGCATAAACTGCAAAATCTCTTCTAAAATAGTTACAGCAAGGTCTGGTCCCTCATAAACCATTCCACTATACAATTGTATCAAATCTGCACCAGCTTTTATTTTTTCCAAAGCTGTTTTTGCGTCTCTTATACCACCAACGCCGATAATTACAATTTCTTTCCCTAATTTTTTACGCATTTTTGCCAACATAATGGTAGAAAGTTCAAAAAGTGGCCGCCCAGAAAGTCCTCCGTCCTCACCACTTAAGAGTTTATTATTAAGACCTTTGCGTGAAAGAGTAGTATTGGAAACAATAAGTCCGTCAAAATCAGAAATTTTCATTTCTTCAGCAATATCATCCAACTCCTTTTCCGATAAGTCTGGAGCAATTTTTAAAAAAATAGGAGTGGAAAATCCATGCTTTTTCTTTTGCTTATTACGTGCCTGCGAAACCGCATTCATCAAAAGATGCAAACTGTCACGCGCCTGTAAATCACGCAACCCTGGCGTATTAGGCGAAGAAATATTAACTGTAAAATAATCAGCAATAGCATAAAAGTGAGCAATACCAGCCGTATAATCATCAATTTTATTGACCGTATCCTTATTGGCTCCAATATTGATTCCGACAATGCCAAGTTGTTTACGCGCACGAAGCCTATCGTAAACAATTTGATGCCCATCATTATTAAAACCCATTCTGTTAATAATTGCTTCATCCTCTTTCAAACGAAACAGCCGTGGTTTAGGATTTCCTTCTTGAGGTTTTGGTGTAACTGTACCAATTTCAGTAAAACCAAACCCTAAATGAAAAATAGCATTAACAACCTCTGCATTCTTATCAAATCCGGCAGCAAGTCCGATAAAGTTTTCAAATTCGAGCCCCGCAACAGTCATACGTAAACGCTTATCGACAACTTTTTTATAACCACTCAATCCACTTTTCAGCCCCAGAACCGCTAAACGATGCGCATACTCTGGATCCAGCATAAATAAAGCAGAACGACCAATACAGCGAAAGAAATTCATCAATTCTTCTCCAAATAAAAACTATTCCTATACCTTAGGAAAATCTTTTAATATAAAAGATCGTCGATCAAGATAGTACACTACCTAAATAAGAACCTTCTTTTCCTGCAAGATAAATTTATAATATAACTATTTATAATATCATTGCCATTCAGATGTGTGTTTATACATACTGAACAGAAAAATAGCTTGTGAGCTTTAAAAAAATCATTTTTGCCTGTTTGTAATTGTTGAGATATTTAAAATTGAAATCATTGATAAATAAGAACAAGAAATTTTTCGTAAAATAGTTTTTTTACCATGTGTTGTTTAAAAAATTTGTAACGCTTTTATAAAGCAAAAATAGTTTTTTGTTTTCAGCAAAAAACTTCTCTTACTCTAGAATTTCATGTTCATTTAAGTCAAACAAAAGCCTTTGTTAGATTTTCTAAAAGACCGCAATATTCTTGAAAAAACTTAAATATTTGTAACATAATGCTGACAAAGAAAATAAAAACCACCCTTTCCTTTTTTATCAAAAGCGGTAATTAAGATTATTGTGTAGCTTTTATATAAAGGGGAAAACGCAATGCTTAAAGAGTTTAAAGAATTTGCCCTAAAAGGTAATATGATTGACCTGGCTATTGGTGTGATTATAGGAGGTGCTTTTGGTAGCTTAGTTAATTCAATTGTCAATGATATTTTTATGCCAATCATTGGACTTATTACAGGTGGAATCGATTTCTCTAATATGTTTATTCAGCTTGCTGGTGAAAAACAAGCAACATTGAGTGCTGCTAAAGCAGCTGGAGCAACCATTAGCTATGGTAATTTTATAACTTTACTTATCAATTTTCTTATTATCGCTTGGGTGCTTTTTCTCTTTGTTAAAGCTATGAATAAAATGCGTCGAAAACAAGAAGAAGAGGAAAGTTCTCAAAAGATGTCTTTAGAAGAACAGCTTTTGTTAGAAATTAGAGATCTTTTGGCTAAGAAAAAGTAAATTTACGCGTTGTTTGCCTCATGGGACATAAGGAAAAAATATTTCCACCGTTGTTCCATGATTGGGTTTTGAAAATAACAATAGTTGGCCCCCACTTTCTTCTACCATTGCTTTACACATCGGTAGTCCTAAGCCTGTTCCAATAAAAGTACTGTCGCCAGAACGTCTATCTTTGCGTTCTACCTGACCATAAGGTTGTAAAGCCTGTACAATTTCTTCATCACTCATCCCTATACCATTATCACTTACTGAAATCTTTAAACACTCTTTTCTTTCACAAGAAACGTGAACAATAATTTGCCCGCCAGGTGGTGTAAAACGAATAGCATTGGAAAGAAGATTCCATATAATTTGTCGAAATATTTGTTGTGATACACCAATAAATGGTACATGCGTTGGAGCAACAATACGCATGATAATACCGTTATGATTAGCTTGTGTTTCAAGAAATGCCATACTCGCACGCAAACAAGCTATCACATCAAACACTTCAGTTATAGGGGCGGTCTTAATATAATTATTTAAGCTAGAATAATTTTCTTTCGAGCATTCTAATAATTGATTAACCAATGATAATATATGTTTTCCTGATGAAATAATATCGCGTAAATATCCACGATAACGCTCATTTTCTATCGTACCAAAACGGCCATCTTTCATAATTTCTGCAAAACCAATGAGAGCATTTAAAGGCGTTCGTATTTCATGAACAATACCAATGATTTTATTTTCTTCTGCTCGTTTATCTATTGATAGAATTGTTGCTGTTATATCACGCAATATTACAGCATAATCATCTTGTCGTGCTAAAGGTATAATCGTCATAGAAACCATAATATTTTTACGACTTTTCGTCATTAAAACAACTGTTTCACTGCGATTAATAACCTGTTTTTTTTCTGTCCACGAATAAATTTAAAATATTTTTCAACTAAAAATTGACTTTGCAAAGTAAAGAGTGATGATAATGGCTGTGCCAATAATTCATTTATTTCATAACCAGTTAATGCCAAAGCAGCACTGCTGACCGATTGAATGACACCCTGGCTATTCAACCAAAAAACACCATTCGTCGCTGTATCCAACAATGATAAAACCACTGCTGGTTCTTTTATAAAAGTTTGTTCTGTAACATTTGCTGGAACTATCTGTGTATTTGGCAATAAAACCGTTTCCTGAGCCGAATACGCGCATTCTACAGAGGAATGCAATTCTCCACGCAATCGCTCTGCAATCTCACAAAAAGCTGAATGTTCACTCTCCGAAAGATTTGATATTTGAGTATAGAGATTTTCATCTTTTTTTTCTCGCGTTTCTTTTTGTATCTTCAAAATACCAAAGCCACGAAATTCTTTAAGACGTTGTTTATCATCAAAAATTGGTACAGCAGATAATTCAACATCAAGCCATTCTAAACAATTATCGACAGACCATTGAACCATTTGTTTGCTCCACGGTAGAGCTGCCGTAATAAAACCACTGAGTAATCGATACCGCTCATCACTAAACTGATGCGCAAGTTCATGAAAGTTTAATCCTAAAATAGAGGAAGAAATCGGTCCAACAATTGCAGCTAACTCTTTTGAAACCTCATAAAACCGTCCATTTTTATCCATTTTCCACGTAAAGCGTTGTGGCAAAAATTCAGGCGTAAAATGAAAAGGTTCTTGGTTACTGTTTAACGTATCCGATTCTAATGGCGCACATAAAACTAAAAAACGCACTGGTTTCACCTGCAAGCGAAGAACGCCAACTCGTGTATGAATATTTGCTATGGATAAAATGGTTTTGACTGGTATGTTACTTTCAATCGTCTGTAATAGAATTTTGACCGTTTCATCAATAAACGAAAAATGAGGGGAAGCCTCTATCACTATCCCATGTTCATCAATTATGGCAACAAACATTGTTGCCTCATCCAATCCGGCAATAAGAGAAATTTCTTCTTCCAGTAAAGATTCCAGTAAAAACGCTTTGACTCCACCCATAATATCAATAGAAACTACAGAAAATTCAACGGTGCGTTTTAAACCCTTTAAAGCAATAGAACTTGCACAGTGCGCAGCCTTTGATATCTTATGATGCTTTACTTGGTCAAAAAAAGACCATTTTTTTATCATCGTCGATACAGAAGGAAAACCCCAAAAATATGCTGCTGCACCATTTGACCAAAGAACTTTTCTACAATTAGAGGAAAGAACAAAAGCCATCTTTCTTCGCACGAAGGCTTGTTTAATTTCTTTACATTCCAGATAATCTAAAAATGCCAAAGACATCTTTAACCCTTCTTTGTATCACTCTACGCTACATAGCCGTGACCTTAATACAAAATATTGCCTCTATTTTTTTATCCCCTATTTTAGGTTTTTAATGTTTTACAGTAAAAATAAGAGCAGGGCAGCTCTTGCTCTTATAAAATAAAACAAGCATTAACTTTAAAAAGAACAATCATTCACCATTTTTAAAATCATGCATTTAAAGCTGTCTTGCTTGTTATTATACTTCACTGAGTAAAATTTCGCGTTTTCCAACATGATTAGCGGCTCCAACAATGCCTTCTTCTTCCATGCGTTCCACGAGGGAAGCTGCTTTGTTATAACCAATCGCAAGTCGACGCTGAATATAAGATGTTGAACATTTTTTATCACGCATGACAATCTTCACAGCCTGCGTATAAAGTTCATCACCATCCTCATCGAGATTTCCTTCTGTAAAATTTCCAATACTTGAATCCGCAGATTCATTCTCTTTGTTATCGTCTTCACTATCTGTTACCGTTGCTAAATAATCAGGCTTCCCTTGCATTTTAAGATGTGCTACAATGGATTCAACTTCTTCATCAGATACAAGTGGTCCATGAACGCGTACGATGCGCCCACCGCCTACCATGTGAAGCATATCCCCCTGCCCCAAAAGTGTTTCAGCTCCTTGTTCCCCTAAAATCGTACGACTATCTATTTTTGATGTTACTTGAAAAGAAATACGAGTCGGAAAATTTGCTTTAATCGTACCTGTAATAACATCAACGGAAGGGCGCTGTGTGGCCATAATAAGATGAATACCCGCCGCACGTGCCATTTGTGCTAAACGCTGAATGGCATTTTCAATTTCTTTACCTGCAACCATCATGAGATCAGCCATCTCATCAACAATCACAACGATATAAGGAAGTTGTGTTAGATCCATTGCCTCTTCATGATAAAGCATTTCTCCACTTTCCTTATCAAAGCCTGACTGTACAGTACACATAATCGTTTCACCTTTTTGTGCTGCAAGCGTGACACGGGCATTAAAACCATCAATATTACGTACACCCAATTTAGCCATTTTGCGATAACGCTCTTCCATTTCACGAACTGCCCATTTTAAAGCTGTTACTGCTTTTTTAGGGTCCGTCACAACAGGTGTTAAAAGATGTGGAATACCATCATAAACAGAAAGTTCTAGCATTTTAGGGTCAACCATGATCAAACGACACTGCTGTGGTGTCATTCGATAAAGAATTGATAAAATCATTGTATTAATCGCAACCGATTTTCCTGACCCTGTTGTTCCTGCAACCAGTAAATGAGGCATTTTCGCTAATTCTGCAATGACAGGCTCACCATTAATACCCTTTCCTAAAGCAAGAGCTAATTTAAATTGGCTTTCACGAAAAGAACTTGTTTGGATTAACTCTCTTAGATAAACGGTTTCACGAACCGCATTTGGCAACTCAATCCCAATCACATTGCGTCCAGGGATCACAGCAACACGTGTAGAAATAGCGGACATAGAACGAGCAATATCATCAGAAAGATTAATAACTCGTGATGATTTTACTCCAGCTGCAGGCTCAAATTCATACATTGTTACCACAGGCCCTGGATGAACATGGATAATTTCACCCT
Source organism: Bartonella birtlesii IBS 325 (assembly GCF_000273375.1). Classification (NCBI taxonomy): domain Bacteria; kingdom Pseudomonadati; phylum Pseudomonadota; class Alphaproteobacteria; order Hyphomicrobiales; family Bartonellaceae; genus Bartonella; species Bartonella birtlesii. Next base: position 885,559 of record NZ_CM001557.1, on the reverse strand, counting down.
TAATGCCAAAATCTTCCAAAACACTTTCCAAAAGCCCAGCACCACACTCTAAACTTTCCTGCGAAATTATAGTGCTTTCGTGAAAAGTAGGTTCTTGCAACAAATCAATCGGAGGAAATTCATAAGTACCATTATTAAAAGATTGAGTGTTTGATGTAAAAGTAGAATCATAATTGCCTAACGATGTACGAGTAGATAGAAAGACTTTACTTTTTAATTTCATTATAGAAAAATTTTCTGAATTCTTGGCAGTAACTTCTGTTGTACTATCAGTAATATTTCTGATGGTTTTGGGCTCCTTCGTTTTTTCTTCAGCAAATCTCTCAGTAGAATCTTTAACAACAAACTTAGAACGACAGGTTTTAGCTTCTTCAACAGTAGCATTCTTTGAATGTATTAACTTAGAAGTTTGCTCACTCCCTCTTAACTGCTCCGCAGGAGATTCTGAGGTAATGGAATCGTAGAATTGTGGGAAGCGATATTCAAGAATACGATAAAGAGCAGTAATTGATTCCTCAAAGCTAACAGCAGCATCGTATGCAATCTCATTATTTATACCATCAATCGATGTTATATCCTCTTCTGAAATTTTAGCATCAATCTTCTCTGACATAAAGAATCCACACTCAAAAAATGCGTCATCAGAAAGATGCAAAACAGGCTTTGTTTTTTGCACCACATTTTCTCTTAGTAATTTATGTTCCTCTTTTTTCTCGCCAAATGGCTTACGAATAACTTGCTGTGATAATTGCTTCAAAACCGTTGCACGACAAATTGATGTCTTATTTTCTATTGATTGAGGATTAATGACCTTTTTTGTTGAAGGAGAATTGGTTGTGTTCTCATTATAGTCTATAATGTTTGTAATGTTTTTATGCTCTTTTTTGTAAAAACTTTAAATTGTTTTGCGAAGATTGGATCTGTTTCTAGGCGACGACGTAAAATCTCAACTTCTGGTGTTCGCGTAAAACGCACGTTTTTTCCAAGAGTGAATGCCTTTTTCCATACTTCCGGATAAGAAAATATTTCAGCAATCTTGAGTGATGAATTCTCTTCTGATGTACTTTGTTGTGTATTCTCATCAGAAAAAGAACGCGTAGAAACAGATTTTGTCTTCGAATTATGCATGGTATCCAACAAACTTATAACAATGAGAACAATTGCTTCTTCAAAAAGAATGCATAGAGACTATAGTATGAAGGTTAATAACCTTTTGCTAACTGTGATTTTTTAACAAAAAATAATGCTATAATTCTTCTTCATGATAGTCTTTCCACATTTATGGAACACATTGTAACGATCCTAACGTCATGCAACTATATTCTATAAAAACATCCATTATTCTCTTTCCCTCTCAATTTTTATAGAAAAATCTCGTGCAAATAATACAAACAGGTAGCATAAACAGCCCTCTTCTCACTTTTCATGTTATCATAAAACAATCTCATTTCTTTTATTTGTAAATAAGATTATCCTTGTTATCCTTATTCAAAAAGGCTTAAATGAAACAAAATTTTAAAACATAAAAATAGGGAATAAATCATGTTGAATAAGCGGAAATTTTATATCAATGGTCTATGGGATGATCCAAGCACTCCTAATGATTTCCACGTCATTGATCCATCAACAGAAGAAGCCTGTGCTATTATTAGCCTTGGCAACACAAAAGATGCAGATAAAGCCATTAACGCTGCTAAAGTAGCTTTCCAAACTTGGAAAACAACTCTGCCTTATGAGCGTCTTGAATTTGTTGAAAAAATTTTGGAAATCTATGAAAAACGCTCAAATGATATGGCAAAAACCATTTCAATGGAAATGGGAGCACCCATTGATATGGCACTCAATGCGCAAACCGCAACCGGTAGTTCTCATATTCGCAACTTTATCAAAGCTTACAAAGAGTTTTCATTCCAAGAAGTTTTAATAGAAGGAAATGAGCAAGCGATTCTTCACTATGATCCTATCGGTGTTGTAGGCTTGATTACTCCATGGAATTGGCCTATGAACCAAGTGACTTTGAAAGTTATCCCTGCTCTGTTGGCTGGTTGTACTATGGTGTTAAAACCCTCTGAAATTGCGCCTCTTTCTGCTATGCTTTTTGCTGAAATTTTAGATGAAGCTGCTTTACCTGCTGGTGTTTTTAATTTAATCAATGGTGATGGCGCTAATGTTGGTGCTTACCTTTCAGCCCATCCAGATCTGGAAATGATCAGTTTTACTGGATCAACCAGAGCAGGAAAAGATATTTCTAAAAATGCCAGCAACACTTTAAAACGAGTCTGTCTGGAACTGGGTGGTAAAGGTGCGAATATTATCTTTGCTGATGCCGATACAGACGCTATTCAACGTGGTGTACGACACTGCTTTTATAATAGTGGACAAAGCTGTAATGCACCAACACGTATGCTTGTGGAACAAAGCGTCTATGAGCTAGCTATTAAAACAGCCAAAGATATTGCTGAAAAAACAAAAGTAGGCCCAAGCTACCAAGCAGGAAATCATATTGGCCCAGTCGTTTCAAGACAACAATACAACAAAATTCAAGATCTTATCCAATCTGGAATTGATGAAGGCGCAACTCTTATTGCAGGTGGAACGGGTTTACCAATGGAAAGAGAGCGCGGTTACTATGTCCGTCCAACAGTCTTTGCTCATGTAAAGCCCCATATGCGTATTTTTCGAGAAGAAATCTTTGGTCCAGTTCTCTCAATTCTTTCCTTTAATACAGAAGATGAAGCCATAGCCTTGGCAAACGACACCGAATATGGTCTGACAAATTATATACAATCACAAGATCGTAACAAATGTCGCCGCGTTGCCACACAATTACGCTCTGGCATGGTAGAAGTTAACGGATATGGATTACCCAAGGGAAGTTATTTTGGAGGCGTAAAATTTTCCGGACGTGCACGTGAAGGCGGTCGCTGGGGAATTAAAGAATTTCTTGATACCAAAGCAATCTCATACTGGTAGAGAATCTTATTAAAAAATTAATAGGAATCATATGGTAACACGGCAAATAACAGATGAAGGTGCTCTCGGGAAAAGGCTTGATCAGTGGCTTGCTAAGCAATATCATAATGCGTTGTCGCGTTCACGTTTACAAAACCTTATCCGTGAAGGCTATCTTAAAGTTGATGGCCAACTTATAAGGGAGCCAAAAACAAAATTAAAACCCAACCAAATCATTGAATTGGCAATGCCTATTCTGCGTGATGCAGAACCTTGTGGTGAAGCTATTATATTAGATATTCTCTTTGAAGATAATGATGTTATTGTTATCAATAAACCAGCTGGTCTTGTTGTTCATCCTGGCAATGGCAATTGGACTGGAACATTAGTAAATGCTCTTATCCATCACTGTGGTAATAGTTTGTCTGGGATTGGCGGTGTTAAGCGTCCTGGCATTGTCCACCGTCTTGATAAAAATACAAGTGGCGTTATGGTCGTCGCTAAAAATGACTTTGCTCATAAAAGCCTTAGCGCCCAATTTTCTGACCATGGACGCACCAGTGCATTAGATCGACGTTATCACGCCTTGATTTGGGGGATACCGCACCGCAATATTTGGACCATTGATGCATCACTTGGTCGTTCTCCTTATAACCGAATAAAACAAGCTGTTGTCCATAACCAACATGCTTATGCTCGCCATGCTGTTACACATTTTTCTCTTCTAGAAAAATATGGAACTTATGCAGATACAACACCTGTTGCTAGCCTTATAGAATGCCGTCTGGAAACTGGACGTACACATCAAATCCGTGTTCATATGGCACATATCGGACACCCACTTATAGGTGATCCTGTTTATGGAAACGCTTTTAAAACAAAATCCAACATGCTTAATCCCATTATTAAGAATGCAATCGACCAATTCAACCGGCAAGCACTCCATGCAACTAGCCTAACTTTTGAACATCCAGCTACAAGTAAAGTTATGTCTTTTTCTTCACCTCTCCCTCAAGATATGGCTGCACTTATTAAATATTTAAAAAAAATAAATTGAAACTTTTCGTCTTTTCAAGATTTCACAATAAAATATCTTTTTTGAACAAAATTGAAAATTATGCTAGAATGAGGTTTGAGAAGTGTTTATAATATCTTGAAATAGAATTTGCCTTATTAGGGAATTCACATAAAAGGAGGGTGCTATATGGCCCATATGAATTTGCTATCAGTGACAACAGGTGACGGGGGATTGAATCGTTACCTAGAAGAGGTTCGTCGTTTTCCAATGCTTGAACCAAAAGAAGAGTATATGTTGGCTCAACGTTATCGTAAACACAATGATTTAAAAGCTGCGCATAGATTGGTAACCAGTCACTTACGCCTTGTAGCTAAAATCGCAATGGGGTATCGAGGTTATGGGTTACCTATTGGAGAAGTTATATCGGAAGGTAATATTGGGCTTATGCAAGCTGTTAAACGTTTTGAACCAGAACGGGGGTTTAGGCTTGCAACCTATGCTATATGGTGGATTAAAGCCTCAATACAAGAATATGTATTGCGATCTTGGAGTTTGGTAAAAATAGGAACAACAGCCAATCAAAAACGCTTGTTTTTCAATCTTCGTAAATTAAAAAGTAAGCTTCAAGTCCTTGACAGTGGTGATCTTAATGGGAAGCAAGTAAAAGAAATTGCAACTAAATTAAATGTCACAGAAGATGAAGTCGTTTCAATGAACCGCCGACTTGGGGGAGATACTTCACTCAATGCACCTCTTCGTACAAAAGCAGGTGAGAATGGTGAATGGCAAGATTGGTTGATAGATGAATCCCATAATCAAGAACAGACTTTGATTGAACAAAGTGAATTGGAAAATCGTCGTTCTATGCTTACAAATGCTATGGATAACCTGAATGAACGTGAAAAGCGTATATTCAAAGCGCGTCGCTTAAGCGATAATCCACTAACGCTAGAAGAGCTCTCAAACGAATTTAATATTAGTCGAGAACGTGTAAGACAAATTGAAATGCGCGCTTTTGAAAAAGTACAAAATTCTATTCAAATGTCTGCTTTATCTCAAAATCAAATGTAGAATCTTAAAATCAAGATAGAGTCAATTGTTTGTACATTCCTGTAAGGGAAAAAAAGCAAATTTTTTGGCTCTATATTTTTTGGTCGATTTAAAGAGCCTTTCTGAGGGTAGAAGTTCTTTTCGTAGGCTTCTATTAGATGTGTTATTTTTGGGGGTCAAGAGCTGTTAATTTATCTGGTTGCGCAAGCCATTGTCCAATAACTTCATTAAAAATAGACTCACCTGTTCGTCCTTTTGCAAAAGTTAATTCATTTATACGTCCATTTTTATCCGTTAACACTAAACGCATCCAATCCAATTCTCGCATCAATTGTAAATTCCTATCAAGAAACGGACGATTTCCGCTCAATGCAAGAAGAAAAAAATCATCATCAATCTTTGCTGAAACAGTTCTTGCTAAAACCTGTCCAATGGAATGTTCACTTGCTTTAAAAGTTAATGCTTTAACACTGCTTATAGCCCGGCCTGAAAATTTATCAGAAGGAATAAAAACAAGATCCAGAATATATGCAGCAGGAAAAGATACATCAGTATTACGACGTAAAATGAGCCGTAATGATAACCCTTCATCTGGAATTGTTATATCACCTTGTATAGCCGATTCTTCTGGAGCGCCCTCTACACGGGACTCCTTTACAAGCGTCCAACGTGCGCTTCCCATTGCTACTTTTTCTGCATCATAATCTGTACGCGCCTGATAAAAAATAGCTTCACCTGGCTGTTCATTTAACTGCAAATTATTGGTAATAACTTTTGAAATCCCTTCTTCATTCGAAGAATCTGCCGTGAGATCTAAACCAACATCAATTTCGCTTCCATCCTCTAACAAGCGTTTCGTTAACTTTCTCTTGACAGAAAGTGTTTTTGAAAATGCATGAGAAGCTTGAAAATTTTCTTCTAATAATTGATGATCATTTGATAGGAATATACGTCCACCAACAAAACAAATACCAATAGTTAAAACGACAAAACTAGCAACAACAGCAGTACCTATTACAATACGTCTTCGTTTCGACGACCGATTAGCACGACGTACAGCTTGAGAAAAAATATGTGAAACAATGTGTGAATTATCTTTTTGCGAAGAAGCTTCTACAAGCGAAGTTTTCAACATCTTTTCATCAAAAGAATGAGAAGCCCAATGAGCTTCCATATTGACAGGTTCTGCATTTGGTATCCTGGATACACAAGGCTTATTAAATGCCTTGTTATCCTTTAAACTTATAGACCCCTGACTTTCTTCTGAAAAAGCATTCCCTTGTGGTAATATAGAGTTTTGTATGTTCTTGTCGTTTTCTATTTCCTCTATAGGATTCCATCCAATCACTGAAGAAAATAGCTTCTTTTCAACTGCTAAATATTCTGCTTCAACAGTTGCAATAGCATTTTGCAAAATCTTTCTTTGCTCATCTGCCATTGCTTGTGGTACTGTTGCTGCAACAAACTTACGTTCTAATGTTTCGATAGCTCGTTTATAAATCCTCTTACGCACTTGTGGTGTAATATTACTTTGCGCATTAATTGCTTTTTTTAAGATTCCAACGAAATCTACCATATCCTCTATAATCTCTTTCTCAAACTGAGGAAAGAAGTCCCAGCTGTAAAGCTAAAAACGTTTTTATTTTAGCCTTCTAAATTGATTGTTATTTCTATTGATATAACTGCCATGATAGTTTAAAATGAATATAAAAAATAAACAATGCTATTTTGTACCTCTCTTTCATTCACTGTTAAATTTCTTCTTCACTCTCAAAATAATCATTAATTTGCAAAAGGGTCAGTAATAAGAATTGTATCTTCACGCTCAGGGCTCGTGGATAATAAAGCTACCTGAGTACCAATAAATTCTTCAATATAGCGTATATATTTGATAGCCTGCACTGGTAAATCTTTCCAACTCAACGCATGTGCTGTAGCTTTCTTCCAACCTTCTAATGTTTCATAAATGGGCTTCACACGAGCTTGTATTCCCATAGAAGAAGGTAAATAATCAATTTTTTTACCATCAAGCTCATAACCAATACAGATTTTAATTTCATCCAAACCATCTAAAACATCAAGTTTTGTCAGCGCTATACCTTGAATTCCACAAATCGTTACCATCTGACGTACTAAGACGGCATCAAACCAACCACATCGACGTTTTCTACCAGTTACAACACCAAATTCTTTCCCACGCATCCCAAGAAATTCACCAATATCATTTATTTGCTCTGTCGGGAATGGCCCTTCTCCAACACGTGTTGTATAAGCTTTTGCAATACCCAAAACATAATGAATTGATCCAAGCCCCATACCTGAGCCGGTACATGCCTGCCCAGCCACTGTATTGGATGATGTCACATAAGGATAAGTCCCAAAATCATTATCCAATAAAGCACCTTGAGCACCTTCAAAGAGAACGTGTTTTCCTATCTGACCGCTTTCATCTAAAAGACGCCACGTACAATCCATAAAGGGTAGAATTTCATCAGCTACTTGCATCAATTCATCATAAAGTGCTTGAGAAGCAATCTCTGTAACACCCATTCCACGACGTAAAGCATTATGATGTCGTAAAAGCCGTTCGATTTTAGCCATAAGCGTATCCGCTTCCGCCAAATCCATCACACGGATAGCACGACGCCCTACTTTATCTTCATAAGCTGGACCAATACCACGCTTTGTTGTACCAATTTTTAAACCCGATAAGCCACTCTCACGAATTGCATCAAGATCACGATGCAACGAAAGAATCAATGGAGCATTTTCAGCAATACGCAAAATTTCTGGTGTAATTTTTATACCCTGTTCACGTAATTTTTTTAATTCTACAACGAAATGATGAGGATCAACGACAACCCCATTGCCAATAATAGATAACTTTCCACGTACTAAACCAGACGGTAAAAGCGATAATTTATAACTAACCCCATCAACAACCAATGTATGTCCTGCATTATGCCCCCCCTGATATCTCACCACAATATCTGCTCGCTCAGATAACCAATCTACAATTTTACCTTTACCCTCATCACCCCATTGTGTACCAACAACTACTACATTGGCCATAATTTTCTCCGTTGTGTTTGGTCAAATAAAACCAGTATTCAAAAACAAACGCTCCTTTATAACGAAACCTTAAAGCAAGTGCGACTCTTCATTTTAGCTTTTTCCCAATCTTTAAGCGATTAAATTTTAAAACTCATGACTATAAAGGCAACAAAATACCAGGATATAAAATATATCCTTATTCTCAATTAGTTCTTTTGGCTATAAAAGTAGAAATATTTAGAGCTTTTGGTTGCTATTCTAGTCAATACCTAATAAATTATTTATACTTATTTATGATTTTTTGCAATCCACACGGTACTTGAAAACATAAGAATACGAGAAAATCATAATCTCCCGTACTCTTTTAAAAAATGCGTTATGAAAACCGTAAAAAGTCCTCTAAAGACGAGCTTTTTCAACCTGAAATGCCCATTCAAGCCATTGTGTTAAAATTTCAAGATCAGAAGCCTCAATTGTTATACCTGTCCAAATGCGCAACCCTGGAGGAGCATTTCGATACGAGCCAATATCATAAGCAGCGCCTTCTTCGTCAAGACGATTCACTATCGCTTTTATAAAAGATTTCCGCTTTTCAGTATCCAAAGCTGTAATTACTGGATCGACAATATCTAAACAAACAGATGTATTAGAACGTACTTTAGGATCTTTGGCCAAATATTCTAACCACGGTGTTTTGCAAACAAAAGCATCAAATACAGCAAAGTTTTTCTCAACACGTGCTCTTAATGCTGGTGCCCCACCCAGAGATTTTGCCCATTTCAATCCATCAAGAAAATCCTCGACACAGAGCATAGAAGGCGTATTAATTATCTTCCCTTTAAAAATATCTTCATTTAATTCTCCATTTTTAGTCATATAGAAAAGTTGAGGCATAGGCCAAATTGGAACATAACTCTCAAGACGTTCAACGGCACGAGGACTTAAAATCACCATACCATGTGCTGCCTCACCACCCAAAACTTTTTGCCATGAAAAAGTCACCACATCTAATTTTGAAAAATCAAGATATTGCCCAAAAGCTGCAGATGTAGCATCACAAATAGTTAAACCAGCGCGCTTTTCTGGAATGAAATCCGCATTGGGAATACGCACACCTGAAGTTGTTCCATTCCATGTAAAAACAACATCACGATCAAAGTCAAGTTGTGTTAAATCTGGTAGCTCACCATAAGGTGCCTCAAAGCGACGGACATCGGGAAGTTTTAATTGCTCAACAACATCTGTGCCCCATCCAAAACCAAAGCTTTCCCATGCCGCCATATCTACGCCACGTTCACCTAATAAAGACCATAGGGATGCTTCGACAGCACCAGTATCTGAACCAGGAATCATTCCTATATGATAATCAGAAGGAACTTCTAAAACCTCACGGGTTAAATCAATAACTTCAGCAAGTTTTAATTCTGCCTCTTTCGATCGGTGTGATCGTCCAACTAGCGCGTTTTTAAGAGCTTCAAAAGTCCAACCCGGTCTCTTACTACAAGGCCCTGAAGAAAAATTAGGATTATTTGGACGACAATTTGGTTTTTTAAACATTATCATTATTATTTCTCCCCTTTTAGATGGCTTGTCTTTCTTTAAAAAAATGAATTATTATTAAAGACTGAAGCCGATAGTCCCTTTAGACAAATATCAAAAATGTTTTCTCTTTATCCCGCAAGCTTAAAATACATGGAAATCTTGTAAAAAATAGCCTTTTTAATCATGTCCATAATATCGATTCTTTAAAAGATTTCCTCGCGTTATCACTACGATAAGACAGCATCTTGATAGCAATACAGTAACGTATCATAATATAGCTATCAAGTTTATTTTACGGAGAGAATCATTATAATTATCTAAAATATGCAGATAAACTAGAAAAAATTAATTATTTTTCTCTGGATGACTGGACAGAGAAAATTTAAATGTTATAACCACACACATTTCACGTGTTTTGTGAAATGTGCCCAGATAGCTCAGTTGGTAGAGCAGCGGACTGAAAATCCGCGTGTCCGTGGTTCGAATCCGCGTCTGGGCACCATACAGTTTTATATTCCTATTAAATTATTGATATTTCATATGTTTTTTTAAGTGAGGGATGCGTAGATAAAAGTAAGAGAATAGGGTTTTTAACATTTCTCTACAACAGTAGCATTTTCTTTGCGCTTCGCTAATCATCTCTAATAATGTTTTGATCATGCCTTATAATGAAATATCCAAAATGTTAGATAAATAATCAATTTCTTTTTTAAGCACTCTATATTTGGTATATTTGAGCTACTTACTTTTAGCCAAGTTTATATCAAGTGTTTTGTTGCTTGTTATCAAAATGTGTGTATACTGACATACAGCTACGAATATAATAAATTGAAAACAAATTATAATAGATAGATTGTATCTATTATAATTTTTATTTGAGTCATTTGCTTATAGAGATCTTTCTTTAAAGAGTTTATTAATGAGTTCATCTTTCTTAAGACAATTGAGATAATATAAAGAGCAAAACAAAGAATATTCAAATTAGTTATAGCTTTTTTGAATTAGATCTGTATAATACATTATGTGTTTAATAAACAGGTGGTGGGTATTAAAATTTTTCAATTAAAATCACTTGAAACTATTTTAGGGATGCTAATGCAAGAAAAAATGTGAGTTGATAAAATTGTTATTTAAACCTTTAAGATTTGTAAGTGGTCTTTATGAAAATTCTAATACTGAAATTAGAAGTATTTTTATTTTGAATGCTGGTGAGGAAATTAATTTGGTAAAAAAGATAATGTAGGAATAATGATTGACTATACCTTTTGTATAAATGATGAGTTTGCGATAATGAGCAGTATTGCTATATGTCGTAAATTTTATTTCTTGGGTTCTTGTAAAAAAATTGCAAAAAAAGACTGTAGATTAGCTATAAGATCGATGACTTAAATGCTGATGTCGTTGGTAGTCCTTATTTGGTAGCCCTTTTTTGAAACTGTCTTTTAGAGAATTATATTGAGGTATATTTAATTCAAACATGCAGTTTTTGGTATGTGATGTATCACTATCAAAATAAAGTTTATTTGTAGGATTTATGGAGTAAACTACATAAAGATCAAGTGTGAAAAATTGAAAGAATTCTGTCTAATTATGAATTAGATCACTTAGTATAATTTTTTTGCCAATGAATAAAGTGAAATAGATCTTCGTAAGTATTATTAGAAAGTTTTTTATTTTTGCTCAATCACTTCACTGTCCTGTTCTTGGAATAGACAGATGTAGGTTTTAAACTTTTAATTCGTGTCCTACTTTATATAGGAATTTTTATGGAATGAGGATATGCGAAAAATATCAAAAGAAGAATTTACATTGATTAAAAAATGGGAAGAGTTACATTTAAACGCCTACAAAAACCCTACTGGTGAATGGATAATTGGTTATGGACATACAAATGCTCACGGGGCTCCAGAGGTCCATAGGGACATGAAAATTACAGAAACGGAAGCGGAAAAAATTCTGCGTCAAGATTTAAAACAGTTTGAACATGTTGTCGAAAAAACTGTTACCGTTCCTCTAACTAATGAACAATTTGCTGCACTTGTGTCATTTTCCTATAATATTGGGACAGAAGCTTTTCGCTACTCTGCACTCTTAAAAAAACTCAATAAAGGAAATTATGAAGCTGTGCCAGTTGAGTTATTAAAATGGACAAGAGTAGGAGGAAAACGTCTTCAAGGTCTCGTTAATCGTCGAGCCGCTGAGATAGGATTATGGGCTCAAGGCTCATATATGTCTCCAAATTATCAAAAAGTAGAATCAAAAGGTGTAACGGATATTTGCAAAATAGAAGCTCTTGCGCCAATCATAGGATCTTTTTCAGGGCTTGGAGGGCTTTTCGTAGGTAATGGACCTGTTCAATGGGCATTTGCAGCCATTATGGTTTTAGCTGCTTTTACGGCTATCTTATATATTCTTAAACGCTTTCAGGAGCAGCGTCTTTGATTTAATGGAGAAAAACAATTTATTGCTCAAAAAAGCAGCTAAAGCCGCCTTTTTTATGGTTTTAATCAAGCTTTAAAATGATAATAACACGGCTTGAGATGAAGAATAATGCTAATGTATATTTTCTGATTGATTGTACAATCTAATAAAATTACCTTTTCTGTATTGATTAGATATCTGTTTAATTTAAGATACAAAGTATCGATTTATAATAATATTTATCGTTATTCATATTGAATTGAAACCCTGAATATCGTCAGATTCCCTTATTTCAAATCTATTTATCTTGAATCAAAACCTTTCGCCTACACGTTACAAATAGGATTAACGTGTAGATAAAAACTATACAAGAAAGGATTAAAAATGGCTCTTATGAACCATCTTAGTGCAAGGGCTGTCGCAACATTGGGAGTTGGTAAATATAATGATGGTGCCGGCTTGCTTCTTCATAAGCAGACAAGATATTAATATAATTTACCTAAATTTGGTAAGCAACATCCTAAAACATAATAAGTAGAAAAGTTAATGCCTCAAGAAATAATAATTGCCTAAAAAATTATGGCAATAATGTTTAGTTGTAATACGAAACGCCATTGTATTGCTAATTTATATGTTTGTTTTAAAAAGACATCTCTTAAAGCGCACCAAAGCCCATTTCATAGCATCGACCGTAAATAATATAATGACAAATCTATTGCACCACCTTTATGCTTGTGAAAAGGTAAACTGAAATTATTATACTCAGCCTCCAATGTTGCTAAGAATTTTTGTATCTGAGATGATTCACTATAGGAATTTTAATTCTTTCTTGTACAGTTTTTACCTATACGCTAATCCCGCTTATAATGTGCAAGAGAATGATTTTGGCTGATTCAACATAAAAAAAATTTGAAACAAAAAAATCTTACGGCATTAGAAGCCTTAGTTCAACATACAAAACAACGAATTACCATTATAAAACGATATGTTGCTGTGTAAAATAGAACATATTTATTATATTCTTAGTTATTTTTAATTTTTCCCATCCTGTAGAGACAATAAAAAATATCTTTGCACACCTAAAACAGTTTTTTTCAAAGAGTTAAAAACTCCATCTACAATTAATAACAGATTATTAATATCCTAAACTCAATAATGCATTCTTAAAACACTTAAAATAATTGTATTAAGAATGTTTTTACCTAACGGATTTCGTTCTTTATTAAAATGGACGTTTTTTCTGCTAATGTAGAAAGGTTTATAATCTTTTTTTCCGTAAATAATGCATCATCTTGCACGCTTGGACAAGCTCATAAAACTAACCTATATAAGCGCACAGATGTTGTAAAAAAAGTTCTCCTTATTTTTTTATGAACCATCATTTAATGCACTTAATATATATTTAGTTATAATTTATAATATTTTAATTATTACTAAAAATAACACATACATGTTCTTTTAAACTCTACCAATTGAATATGGAGAATATAGAATCAAATAAATATGACCATAAATCACCATATACACGTCTTACTTTATGAAAAACTGATACTACACCTTTCCAAAAAAAATTCTGATTACCTGGATGAGTGACTATAACAACTTTATCTAATAAAGACAAAGAATTAACCTCCTGATTTAAAAATACACTTTTTCCCAAAACATTAGAAGTAATAATAATAGATGTTTCTTTTTGAAAAAAGACATACTCTGATGCTTTGGCAATAGGTAAAGAAATTAAAATAATAGCATATATAACAAAGTAATATTTTATACTCATAAGTTTAATTTTAATCATTATGTTTTTTAAAAGCCTATATATTGATATATAACATAATATTTATTATGTGTATATATAAAAAATAAATAGACACAAAAAGAATAATAAGCTTTCGCTTTAATATAAATTCTCCCTTATAAACGCAAAAATAAATGAACAGAAGACTTAATAATGAGCATTCTTCTTTTTTACCTAGTATACACTACAATAAAGAATCTCACTTAAAACAAAAATCATCTCTGCTTTAATGTAATAAGAGGAGCAGTTCTTTTAATGGTAAGCGCTAAAAAGGATGCAATCAAAACTTTCAGAAAACCACCAACTAAAAAACCTAACGAGCCTATTAAAACAGTTAGTAAAGGGACTTGAGTTATATAAGCCACCCATGGTATTCCAAAAGCATAGACAATTCCTATACCTCCCACAGTATTTATCACAAATAATTTTATAAAATTTAACCGTTGCCAAAGCAATTCAACCATAAAACCAATAAAAAATGCAGCAATGGGAAAACTGATTAAATAACCACTGGTAACTCCTGAAAAAACACCGATCCCCCCACGACCACCAGATAATAGAGGTAATCCAGTTGCAATAAGAACAAGGAAAAGAAGTGATGCTAGAGCTCCTCTTTTTGCCCCAAGTATGGATCCTGCTAACATTGGAGCCATAGATTGAGCCGTGATAGGTACTCCCAGAAAAAAAGGAAGATAAATAGGTGGGAAAAGACTCAAAACAGCGTAAATCGCCGCAAATAAAGCAATATAGGTTAGATCTTTTGTATTCACTCAATTGTTCCTTTAGTATGAAATAATCTTTAGTTATTTTTACAATTGATCAATAGTATCAGCTCTATAAGAGCATATTTCAAAAACCTTAGAAAATTCTAAAAATGATACAATAATTTATTTAAATAATATTTCTCTTTTAGATTAACTATCATTCTTTAAGTTTGAATGGATTGCATTATACAATACAATTAAAATAAAAATTTATTTTTTCTTTGAATAAACGAGAGGGATAGATCTTTTAATCGCAAGTGCAACAAAGGAGGCAATAAACACTTTTAAACAATCACCTATCAAAAAAACTGATGAAGCCATTAAAACTTTTAGTAAAGAGACTTTAGTCATATACGCTGTCCATGGAACACCAAAGGCATAGGAAATTCCTATACCACCCATAGCATTTATCACAAATAATTTTACAAAATTTAACCGTTGCCAAAATAATTCAACCATAAAACCAATGAAAAATGCAGCAACAGGAAAACTGATTAAATAACCACTCGTAATTCCTGAAAAAACACTGATTCCGCCACGACCACCAGGTAATAGAGGTAATCCAATCACAATAAGAACAAGAAAAAGAAGTGACGCTAGAGCCCCTCTTTTTGCCCCAAGTATAGATCCTGCTAACATCGGCCCCATTGACTGGGCTGTAATAGGTACCCCAAGCAAAAAAGGAAAGTAAATAGGAGGAAAAAGGCCTAAAATAGCATAGATAGCAGCAAATAAACCAATATAGACTAAATCTTTTGTATTCATTTTGTTATTCTTTCATTATGCGATACTTCATCAACAACATCAGAATCATAAGAACGTGCTTCCAATGCTTCAGCCACTTCTGAAGCCATTCTTATGGTTCGTATAATTAAAGGTATAGCAAGAGCAACAATGTTGGTGTTAAGTCCACGTGCTTGTTGCGCTTCACGCACTTCATTAAACTTTTCGCTCAAAAGAGGAATAAACCTGATTGCCATAGAAATAACCATACTCACTTTTGATGGATTTATACCAAAACAACGGAAAGGCTGAAGCCCTGCTTCAATTGCATCCACCATATCTGAAACTTTTGTTGTAAATGAAATAAGTGATGATAAAGAAAAGAGGATAACAAGGCGTAGTATAACCTCTATCCCCGTAAGCCAACTGTTAAAAAGAGTTTGAAATACAAATAGAAAAATTAAAAGAAACCCCATCGATTTAAACTGCTTTTTTACGATGATAAAAGGGATTTGGGCACCTTTATAAAATAAGACCACGAATAATAAAAAGAATACAAGAATAAGTACCGATGAAACCATAAAAAACATAGTTGTACATACGGCAAGGAATAAAAATTTAATCCAAGAGTTAAGCCTATGAATAAATGTATCCCTTGGAATATATAAACCGATCATGACATCTTTCTTATGTACTCTTTGAGAGCAACAAAAGGTACATCATCAATTGCTATCTCCCCCTTATCAAAAACTAGTACTCTATCAAACTTTTTCAAAAACTCCAAATCATGCGATACAACAATTGCTGTTTGTGATAATTCTTCTATAACCTGCGTAACGCGACGTTTGTTTCGCAAATCAAGTAATGTCGTTGGCTCATCAAAAATAATATAGTCTGGTTTCATTGCTACTACACTGGAAATAGCAACGAGTTGTTTTTGTCCGCCGCTTAATAAATGAACTGCATGATTTCTAAAAGCTTGAAGATCATAACGCTGTAAAATCTCATCTACACGCTCCTTAATTTCATCTCTACTCAGTTTTAGATTTTTGAGACCAAAAGATAGATCTTCTTCCACTAAGGGTAAAACAATTTGATTGTCAGGATTTTGAAAAACAAATCCTACTTTACGCTTTACTGCTTTTGCATCGCGCTTTGTATCAAGTCCATCAACACTTACAAAACCATGAGACGGTAATTGCAGCCCATTGATAAGACGAACAAATGTACTTTTTCCAGAACCATTGGCACCAATAACAGCAATCCGTTTTTCAGCAAGCTGTACAGTAATATTCTTCAGCACACACAAATCATCAAAGACTTGTGTTACCTTATCAAATTTTATAATTCCCAAGGCTTATTCCAATCAAACCCTTTATATTACTCCTATGATTGTTATCGCTTGAACTTATAGCCCAAAAATAAAAATAAGCACCATAGAGGAATAATAATAACTGCCAAACTCATATCAGGCATCTGTACAGGGATATATGTTTCAAGAAAAGGTACTCTTATTCCTACCATATCCAAAAGCCAAACCATTAATCCATTTTTTCCAAAGCCGCTTAAAAACATAATACAAAACAGGAAAGCAAGAAAGCAAAGGCAAAAATAGTTAGCATAAGGATATAAAGAAAACGCATAAATAAAATTTCTTTTCCTGTTCTTATGTGCCTTTCGAAATTTCAAATGCACAATAACAATAATAGCCCAAGTAATAAGCGCCGCTGCAGTTGCAAGAGCCATAATTCGCATAAAACTATTATCAGGAATTAGAGCATTAATAACAACGATTATTGCCGTACAAAACGATGAAAAAAGAATAGCAACATAAGGAACACGAGCAGTACTTAATTTACTGAAAATATGTAGAGCATTTTCTTGTATAGCTAAGTTATAAAGCATACGACCATTAGAATAAATACCACTATTATAAACAGAAATAGCCGCCATAATAACCACAAAGTTCAAAATATGTCCCGCCGCAGGAATTCCTACAGTTTCAAAAATTGTAACAAAAGGACTACCATTTTTTCCAATTGTATCCCATGGACTAATTATCATAATAACAGTGATAGAACCAATATAAAAAATTATAATTCTCCACATAACCTGACGTATAGCTGCCGGAATTACTTTTTGTGGATTAGATGTCTCTCCAGCAGCAATACCAATAAGCTCAGTCCCTCCAAAAGAAAACATAACTACAGAAGTTGCCAAAATAATTCCTACAACTCCGTAAGGAAAAAAACCCCCGTTCTCCCAAAGATAATGAACACTCGCTTGATTTTCCCCTATTCCAGTGACAATAAGAAAAATCCCAAAAATAATCATACCAATAACAGCAGCAACTTTGATCAAAGCACAAACAAATTCAAACTCCCCATAAAGACGAACATTAAATAAATTAACTAATGTGACAAACAAAAGTACAATGAAGGATGACTTCCAATGATCAATCAAAATCCAATGATCAAGGTAAAATCCAATCACTGTAAGTTCAGTCATGCTCACAAGAATATATAAAAACCAATAATTCCAACCTGTTACGAAACCAGCCAACCTCCCCCAATATTTATAAGCAAAAAAACTAAAAGCTCCTGACGATGGCTCTTCTACAGACATTTCACCAAGCATTCGCATAATGAAATAAATAATAAGCCCCCCAAAAAGATAAGCTAAAATAACAGAAGGTCCAGCCAATTGAATTGCCTCTGTTGATCCATAAAAAAGTCCTGTCCCTATAACACCACCCAAAGCAATCATTTGAATGTGGCGATTTTGAAGATTACGCTTCAACTCATTATTCGCATCATTAAGCATGACTCTTTACTCCCCCCTCCATATTGATTTTAATTTTTATACGGAAAGCTGATAATATCTTCGGTATATTTTTTTCAACAGAAATTATAAAAGAGAACATAACCTATTGTTTGGTTATAATGCAACTCCTTGTCTTTCTTTTACATTATGCAAATGTTCTATCGAAACTACAGGAAGAAATATGCTGCACTCTTTATTTAAATTCATGGCTTTCATTTTCGTTACACTAACAATTATAACATTTGTCATTGATAGCGCACACTCTATAAGCGCATCACACTGGATGATAACCCCCTTCAACAAAATATTGGCAAATCTTCTACAAACAGATATCTATAGCCTTAAGCAGTTTATTAGTAATAATATACCAGCTTTCTTTTCCCCTTTTCTCATCACTCTCACTTGTTTA
The DNA here is from genome assembly GCF_000273375.1 of Bartonella birtlesii IBS 325. Lineage (NCBI taxonomy): Bacteria > Pseudomonadati > Pseudomonadota > Alphaproteobacteria > Hyphomicrobiales > Bartonellaceae > Bartonella > Bartonella birtlesii. Next base: position 867,005 of record NZ_CM001557.1, on the reverse strand, counting down.
CCAGTGTGGTCTATTTTGGGTGCTGTAGCAATAATACTTTGTATCTTTAGTCACGAACAACAAAAACCTTTTCATAAAACATCATATACTTAAAAAAATAGATCTAATGTTAATCTTGAAAATATTTTTCTAAAATCTATTCTACTAGACACAATCAATACACTTTAGAAAACAATATTTCTTAAGATAACTAAAAACTATTTTATTCATAAAACAGATGAAAAGTGCTTTATTTATGAGCATATACATTCGCTATGAATAACTGTAATGCTAACTCATTTTTATCCATTAAAAGTAAACCGCTATTTAATTCAGCTTTTCATTCCAACTATAAGAAATAGCCATACAGGAAGGGAAAATATGTGGACATAATAAAAATTATCTATAGTTGTTTATTTATCAGCTTTAAAAGTTTTTTGTTTTTAGCACTATAGATCGTATACAGAAAATACCTCTTAAGAATATCAGTACCCTTTATAAGATTCAATAATGAGAAAAACTATAAAGCTTATAGAAGCTCTCCTACATATAACAAAATAGATTCTTAAAAAAACATACAGTAAACAATTTTAATGTGATAAAATTTTATTAATTGCAGCTTATTTATGATATTTCAAAAATCTAAAAGAGTGACTACTGCTAAAAAACTTAAAGTTTTTTAAAATGTCTGATATTCTCATTAACAAGAAAATAGTAGTCTTAGCTCCCTTGTTATTCTAAATCTGAAAATCGCTTTGTTAAGATATCCAATTTTTTAGATATCTCATTTACACTTTTCCATTGATCGGTTACCATACAAGAAAGTTCATCAATAAATTTTTCTTGGTAAGATACCTTCATTCCTAGTTCTATCAGCCGATTTTCATCTGCCATAGCTCTTCTCTACCTGAAATAAAAAAATGCATTTAAGCTTATTAAGCTAATTTCTTTATCACTACTCTTATAAAATGATAACTAATTTTTCTACTAATTCCTTTGATATTATCTGCACATCATAAAAAGCGGCAATATCTTTCATTTCTCTACTTTCATGCTTAAATAAATTCCTTCTTTTCTAAAAAAGTAGCTGATATTTTTATTTGGCAAGGAGATGTTAACATCGCTTTCTCCCCTAAGGTACACTTTCCATACCAGCTTTTAAATTTGAATGCGTGGGTAAATTTGGACGTATTTTATAGAACAAAGGTCAAAAATACTGTTCTGTTCTTAATCTTTACTCTCCTCCTTACTCAATAATGATAACATCTTATAAATTATTGAAAAAAATGCATACTTGCTTTTATATGTACTTTTGGCTATTACCCTCAAACTAGTTTTTGTTTAATTGATATATAAGCCCATGCCGCATTAGCTCAGTTGGTAGAGCACATCATTCGTAATGATGGGGTCGCTGGTTCGAATCCGGCATGCGGCACCGTTTTGTGTTTTTAATGTATTGAAATATATAGATTTTTTCTTTAAATAGCCATTTTCAGACCACCTTTTAGACCACCTTCTACAGTTTATATAATTTTACCTAATTTGTTCTTATTTGCTCCTTATTTTTCTTTGGAGTGAAGCCTAAGATTTCTTTTTTTCTCCACCTTACTGCTCTCCCTAGCTTATATGGCTCTGGAAATATCCCTTGAAGCACCCAATTGCGAATCGTTGTTGTCGATACACTAAAAAGCTGTGCACACTCACGTGTCGTTACATATCTATCTCCATCATCAAATATCATCTCATTACCTTTCTCTTTTTTATATTAATTAAATGGGCGGAGGTGCTGGGAGGAGAGAAAGCACCCCCATAGGTTTAAGCAGCTTTTGCCAAAATCTTTTCCATCTCTTGTTCTATTTCCCCTAAAAAAATCTCGACCGCTTTATTAATCTCTTCAATGTGTTTCTCATCACGGTTGACGCGTTTGATTTTCATTCTCAAACCAGTAGATCTGCCTACAAAGTTTGGATTATAGCTAATGAAATGGCACCATTTGCGTCCCGTACATGCCATTTGGAATTGCATTTGTGCGATATATTCAGGTTTGATTTTGCCATCCATAAAGAAGCGCAAATGCGTGGTCGATTGTGGACATTTAACTTCAACTAAACCGTCATCACCAACAAATCCATCAGGACTTGCTCCTGCCATTTTTATTGTGGGGTGTTGGATAAACCCGCACCTTGTGACCTCGGCATCATAAATGAATTCATATTCTCTCAAGGCATTCTCTTCATGTTCAATGCCCCATTGCATAGCAGGTGTTGTATAAGATTGGCCTATTTCCTCTATTAAGCGTTCTGCCATGAGTTTCGTTTTGTAGTCTTCATATTTGCTTGTAGGTAATCCTTTTGCTGTCTTACTGAGTACGTTGTAAACGTTTGAAGCAGTGACTTTACCCAAGCGCGCTTGAAACCATTCTGCTGTTCGTTGTTCCATCTCACACCGCCGTTCCCTGTTCGTGTGGCGTTGCTATATCGGCATCTTGTATAGTAGAATCTGTTTCTACCTTTTGCTTGTTTTGTTTATCTTTCAAAAGATGTAACACCGTTTGTGCTTGTCCTTCAGACATATCGTCAAGCTTTTTGACGTTGACATAAGCAAGTATTTTTTCTTCTTTTGCTTGGGTTTGTACGATGAGTCTTCTGATTTCATTGATCTGTTGTGGAAAAGCTTTTTTAATAGGTGTGTTCCCATCCGTATCATCATCTTCACTCACGACATTAAGAAGCATACCTAATAGATATCTGCGTGCGTATGTGATGGCAGAACCAACCGATTGTATATTTGATTTGCATCCTTTAGTGTCATAAGGGAACTTTCCTTCTGTTGAGATTTTATTCCCAGATGGATGCGTCAAAGTCATTTCTATAATTATATTGTCTGAACTCTGTTCTTTGATACGAGAAAACAAAGCAAATCGGTGTTTTGCAAGCGTCTTCTTTACAGCATCAATGTACTGGTCAAGGGTTGCATATTGGCTGTTTGTATGGGTGTTTGTAGAGTTTTTTTGTATTTTTTGATATTCTATTTGCATATTCGAAAGATCACTGGCAAATCTTTCGTAGTTTTGTCGTTCTATTTCTTTTTCTCGTAAGGCAATGAGACGCTCGAGACGATCCATATCGACGTCATTTTCTAAGGCTCTGTTTAAAATGCGTTCCATAGCAGTTTGTTTAACCGCTAAATGATGTGTTTCTTCAACTTCTGTTAGGTTAGTGTTTTGTTCACTCATCTTGATTTCCTCCTATTTGAGCGCAATTCCCCCGTGGCGTGAATCACGCTTGTGTTTAAAAGTTGGTTGGTTGTTACAATCCTGTTTCTAGAGACTGTGTGATATTGACCACCTCCCCGTCTAAAAAGACGAGGAAATGAAATCATATTTTAAACTAAGCAGCTTTTACGACAGATCTTTCTAAGACTTGTTTTGCTTCTTTAATGAGAGCTTTATATTTTCTGTTTTCTTCATCTACTCTGAAGGCATCAAGAAGACGCACATGAATTGGACCTAAAAGATATACAACTTTTTCACCAGCGTTCATTCCCTCCCAATAGCTTGGCAAATCAAAGCGTGTATCATGGTCATAATCAACAGCTTGGTTTCTTAGTTTCTTTTCACACTCAATAAAGTAACGACGAGCTTGACGTCCTTTTTTATTACGTTCAACCATGGAAAGCTCTTTCGCCATATCTAGGGTGAGATGATATTCTACTGCTATAGCATTGTTCGCTTCCATTTTTTTGTGGAAGCGGATAAAATCTTGCCTTTCAAGAAAAGAATAAGCAATGATGCGTTTTTTTATCCAAGTAGAGAAATCTTGTTTGCTTTCCAAAAATGCATGCAAGTCACGTGCATTAACGGTTTGAACTGTTTCCTGATCAATGATTTTCTCTGTGATTTTTATAAGAGTGTTCATAATGAACTCCTATGCAGTTAGATGTTTTTCATTGACATCCAATAAAGGATGCCGGGTGCTGAAAAACACGGTGCATAGTCCGTCGTTACGCTTTCCCCATAAAGAGTATTGTATAGCGTAACTACACCCGACAAAGTCATTATATGCGTGTAACATACAATGAGTCAAAGCCTTTAATGTGCGGAAAATAAACTGTTTCGGCAATTCATCCGCTATGCATTTAAGGTGTTTTTCAAGCACCTTGTTTGAGCATATATATACTGATAGTATATTGTCAATTAAAAAATTAAAAAATTGGTGCAGATAAACTATATTGATTTTATCAGTCAGTTCGTATTTCTTTTCCATGATTATTGCTCTTAATGCATGCATTGTCTTTTAAGCTCTTGAGACAACACACCAATTCCTTTTGCTGTGATTTTTGCGCAAGGAATGACTTTTTCTATTCCACTTGCGGTTTGAAGTGTGATGGTTGGACAATCCATAAGTTTCTTTTGGATTTTGTCTTGATAAGGAAGCAAATTTCCACCTGCTGCTCGTCTGTAAACCCAACCTTTTTGCTGTAAGAATTGAATGAACTGTTTTGGTTGCATCTCGAGTATTTTAGCGGCTTCTGTAAGACCAAAGAGTCCATCGTGGCGCTGTAAGCTTTTAAGAGCCATGGCTTTTGGTGTTAAATCTTCAATGATGGTGTCTTTTTGATCTATTTGACCTTGTAGGTAATTCAAAAAACCAATCATAGCCTTTGGACTTGAATAGTCGATTTGTGGTGTTACTGCTTGCTTTTCCAATTCTTGCCAACGGTCTATAATCCTAGCACGTAATGTCATGCTGTAACCCGAAACTAAGATAAGGCATTCACGTTTAGGAAGGTTGTAACAGTTTTGGGGCTTACCCTGTTTATCTAAATAGGTGGATCCAAATTTGGATTGACCCCCTTCAGGATATAATTCTCCTAACATTTGTCGAATATCACGCATAATATGCGCATGTTGCTTACCGCATAACTCTGCAATTTCACGACTAGACATGGTTGGAACAGTTGTGTTTTGAAAATTGTTTTCAGATATTGTAATAAAGTTTCGCATCATCACCCCCTTAATTAAGAAAAACACAAGTTTTGGTATAATATTATGCCATAGTTTCTATGACGTTCTGCTTTAGCTATTTTCCTTGCTGCGTGAATTTTGAAGTAATGATTATCGGTTTTATCTGTTTCTATTTCAGATTTTGGACAAATCTTCTGTCTGTTCCATTCTTGTTTTGTAAAAACAAAATCCACGCCTTCTTTTAGATCAAACTTTTCAACACAATCGTTAAACCAAGTAGAAAAATCTTGTTTCAAATGTAAGTGCCTATGCATTACATGGGCTTTGACCATTTTGGCATAACCGATTTTGTTGTCTACCTCGTTTTCAGGTATAAGATATCCTTCACTGTCTTTATTAGTGTCATGTGTGGTCATAAGTTTACTCTAATCAATTATTGATGGGAAAAGAGGGCGCTTTTAAAAGCGCCCTTTAGAATTTTTAAAGCACATCACAAGGACGCAAACGGTGTTGTTGTTCGTAAGTCCCAAACATCTCATCATCATATTTTTCGTCTGCTAAATCAGATAAAAGGTCATGGTAAGCAACACTCTCGCGTACAAAGTCATGAACTCTACTCTCCTCATGGAGATGTTCGATATTTTCTTTTACATATGCTTCTGCAATCTCTTCAGAGATATCTTCACAACTCTTTTCAGAAGGATTTATACGAAAGATTTGGATGGCATCATCTCCCTCATCAACAATGCTTAGAATTTGACTTGCATCAAGCGGTCCAGACTCTGCAATGTTTTGATCATCATCATAAGTAACTAATAAAATTTCATTGGAATTTATAAGAATTGGCTTTTCCATAATTTCTCCTCCCTTAACGCCTCTTGGCAATTGTTTGTGCGTGGTTTGTATAATTACTTATATAACTATAATTATAAAATAGCAAGCGAAAAATTATAAAAAGTTATATTTTTTATAAAAATTATTATAATATCTTGCTAAATAAGGGGGGAGATAATTAGCGATAAGTCCGAATCATCTTGCTGTAAGAACTTATTGGCAAAATAGCAAATATCTCTCCAACCCACACAATTTTAACATTCTTAATGGGTAAGGCATTCCAAGAAAGCAGATCTATTTCACCATTCATGCCCCTGCTAATCTGCTTTATATATCTTTTATTATCATGTGTTAAAATAACGGCTTCTTTGCCAAAAAAGGATTCTATTGTTTTAATTTGGCGCCGTCTTACGATAACCATATCTCCATCTTTATAAGCTGGAAGCATAGAGTCTCCTTTAACTTCGAAAGCAACCATATCATCAGGTAAAGCAAAAGGAATTTCTACTTGTTCAAGACCATCTTCAGGGATTTGTTCAAAGCTTGGATCTATCTGTGTTCCTGCTCCAATATACCCCATAAGAGGAACAAAAGTTGTTAAGTGGTTGTCCCCTTTTAGTTCTTTATATAATTCTAAAATGGCATCTCGATTAGAGCCGCGTGGATCAGAATCTTTTAACCACTTAGACACTGAAGCTTGTGTTACGTTTAACCGTTTGGCTACATCTTCTTGCGTTAAGTTAAACTCGGTCAAAATCTTTTTTAATGTGCTTATGATATTAGATTTATTACTCATACTTCTGCTTACCTTATTTTTTTATCGTTGATAAAGATAAATTTCCTTGACTTTATATAACTATAATTATATGAATAAATAAGGCAAAGCTGTAATTGGAGCTTGTAAATGGATCAACGAGAAAATTTTAAGAATTTGGCTAAGTCAATACGGGGCAAATTTAATTGGACACAATCAGAAATGGCGAAAATGCTTGGTGTAACTCAAGCAGCTGTTTGCAAGTGGGAAAAAAGAGGATCTATCTCCGTAATAAATTATCTAAAGCTGCAAAAGTTGAAGGATAGTTCTAGCTCTAGTTCTGCTTTTATTGCTGCTCATACAGATAATGATGAACGTCAACAGCAGCATTCACACTCTTAAACAGACATAAAAATCAAAGAGATCAAATAAATAGATTACGCGCCACCATGCGCACGCATAAATACGCAACAGCCTTAAGGGGGGATTATGATCACTAATTTATATTTAATAAAAGAAGGGGATGCGCATGTCTAATGCAATGCCATGGATAAGATTCCATTTGTATGACTGGATAAGTGGCACAAATGGAATGACATCTGAACAACGGGGGGTTTATATAACCCTTCTCGTTTGCATGTATGAAAAAAAAGAACCACTTAAAACAGATTTTCAAACACTTGCACGCGTTTGTCATTGTTCGCAGAAAAAATTTGCAACTATTGTCGAATATCTCATGAGAAATAATAAACTTGTTGAGACAGATAATGGATTGTGGAATACGCGCGTTGAAGAAGAGCTAAACGATTTTGCTGATAAAAAAGAGCACATATCGCAAGTTCGTAGTGAAGCTGGTAAAAAAGGTGCAAAAGCAAAAAACAATATAAAACAACATGTTAATAATTTTGCTGAAGCAAATGACAAGCAAAACGTTTTTTTTGCTGAAGCAAATGCTAAGCAAAATCAAGCTATAAAGAACCAGAATAAGAATATATATAAAAAAACTAAAACTATCGTTTTAGCAAAAAAAGAAATTGGTTCTGAAAGTTTAGAAACAACTAATTTGGTTCAAGAGCCAACTGAGGTTGCTGCTGTTGAAACCACATCAAAGCAAATCACAACCTCACTAGACAACCAACCTCCCATTCACGAGCAAGAGAACGTTCCAGAAAAAGCAAAACGAGCGAAAGCTAATCGCGGTTGTCGATTGCCTGCGGATTTTGAACCCGATTACGATTTTGCAATCGAAGAAGGCTTGCTTCCAAAGCGCGTCAAAGTCGAAATTGCAAAGTTTCGAGATTATTGGCGTTCAAAAGCCGGAGCAAATGCAACCAAAATCGATTGGCAAGCAACATGGCGTAACTGGGTAAGAAATTCAAAAAATTACAAACAAGGAGAAAATTATGGAACACAAACCAATTTCCAAACAGGACAACAGCGCGGTCGTGCCTATAGAATTACACAACACATGTCCGATTTCAAAAATGCAGATAGTCCGTACAAATTTCTCTTCGAGGATGATGCAAAACCCTCCATTCCATTGGTTACCGAGCAAAAAACCATCACCTGCAGAAGCGGAGAGAATTATCTCGTTGGGTCATGAAGCTTTGCAAATGCTTGATGAAAAAGCTTCTGAGGAAGAAATAAAAGCTATGTTTCTCATGCTTTCTGGTGGACTTAAAAGCCAACCTGGAGAAGACGAAAAAGCTACAGCGGTTGCTTATCTCTTTTCTCTCAATGGGTTAAGCCGTTGGGCAATCAAAACCGCAACAAGGGATGTGATGAAGGGTAAAGCAGAAGGCTTGTCGACAACATTCATGCCCGCTTCTGCTGACCTTCTTCTTTACTGTGAAAAGCTTGAAGATAATATTCGAACTACAGTTGACAGGATATTCAAGTCACTTGATAGACCAGAGATGAAACCGAAGGCAGAGCCTGTCTCTGCTGAAAAATGGGATAAGCTGATGCAAATGCTTTAAAAACCGAAGATTGGTTTAAATACTTTCGGAAATCAAGCTGTTTCATCAGCTTGAGTAATTTTAAAAACACTTTTTATTTAATAAAAATGAGAGAGAAATGATACAAAACTTTGATGAAATATTAGAACTTAAAAATTTTTTGACTCAAATTTCAAAACGTATCAAGCAAGGTGATACACAGATCACTAAGGAAGAGGAAAAAAAAGCAATTAAAGCTTGTCAAAAGTTAAAAGAAACGATTGCTGTAAAATCTTCTTCTAATAATGTTTCTAAGGCTTTTGTTCTACTCAAAGGTGGTTTAATAATGCGACAAATGGCCAATGTAGATGCTTGTGCTCGCGCTTATGCTGTAGCACTTCAAGGTATTTCACAATGGGCTCTATACAAAGCTGTTGAACAAATTGTACGTGGTGAAGCCAAAGGTATGTCAACAACGTTCGTGCCAACATCTGCTGATCTTGCGGCGTATTGTCGAGATTTGGAAAAAGATCTTTGTTCAGATGTTGATTTTGTATTAACAGCTCTTAACACATAGCAAAATAGTGAAAAATGCTAATCATTTTACGATTAGATACGTATTTAAATCGATAAAATGGCACCGTAGAGAGAGATTTAAAGATTTTACGTGAAATCATATCTGCAATATAAAACAGCTCTGTACGGTCAAATTTGAGTCAAATAAACCAGTTGGTAAAATTATGGACTAAAAGCATGAGAATATTAAAAGATCTATTCTTAAAAAACCATAAACAGCCAATGCAAAAAAAGTTTGTTGCAACAGCTGTTGGTTATGTCCCTTGGGGAGACGGAGCGGCCGAGTATTTTTACAACCTCTACGAATATCCTGATGGCACAAGAGAGTGTGAAAAGTTTGATGGTGGTCAGTATTACAAAACACCAAAAGGAGCAGATTTCAGCACCAAAGCGCAAGTAAAAGCGTGGGTTTATGGTGGTAATGTTCCGAAAAGCGTTCTGAATTACGAACCTCTTATAGATGAGATCAACAAAGGGATCAAAAAATTATCGGAAGCTTCTGAAAAAACAATGATTAGATGCTAACTCATATCAGGAACAACTTGACAAATTTTTAAAAGCCATTAGGTTACGAGGCAGGCTTAAAACACCTCGCAACTAATCGGTTCAACAGTATCCCGAAAGATCTGTTGCCCATCATAAGAAATTTTGTCCAGGGTCTTCGTGTGTATGTCCAAGGGTAACCTAAAGATACGAAGGGCTGTATTAGTTCGGTTGTTTTAGCCCTGGATACTTAAACTTTTAAAACAAAGGACTAATAAGATGAACACTCTAATTAAAATATCAGAACAAGCTGTTGGACAAGAAATTATTCAAACCGTTAATGCGCGTGAATTACATGTGTTTTTGGAAGTAAAACGAGACTTTTCCAATTGGATTAAAGACCGTATTAACAAATACAGCTTTCTCAAAAATCAGGATTATATAGTTTTCGCCAATTTTGGCGAAAACCTCCAAGGCGGTCGTCCAAGTACAGAATATCACATCACTTTAGACATGGCGAAAGAGCTCTCAATGGTGGAACGCAATGAGAAAGGACGACGGGCACGCCGTTACTTTATTGAGTGCGAGAAGAAACTGAGAACCCAAGCTGTTGATTATGACCGTGATACACGTTTTGATTTGCCAAGCTATTGGGAAGGTATGAACGCTGGCGAAAAAGTTTTATATCTTTTAGGTCCTATTCATATGCGTCTTCTTGATGCCTTCAGAGTAGATGAAGAGAACAGAAAATACAAAGCTCTCATTAAAGAAGCAAAACAGGTTCTAGCAAGATCTGTTGTGAAAGCTGCTTAGTTTAAAGTATGATCTCATCTTCTCCACTTTCAGAGTGGAGAGGATGTTTCACGCCGCGTTTTTGATTGTAATAACGACTTGCTTGCCAAGAACGCTCAGTGCTTGCTCTAATGTTTGAAGCTTAGTTGGATAATTTGGATCAAGAATGCGTCTTGCTTCTGTTTCTTTTTTACCCAAACGATGTGCCAATTCTGTTTTTGTGATATTCGCTTCATTAAAGGCTTCTACCACTGCAAGTTTAAGAGCATTCCAAGCATCTACCGTAACCTCTACAAGGTCTTTATACTGTTGTCGCATTGGTAAAGGCAAACCACGCATAGGATAGCTCCGTAATGCTAACCCTAAAGCTTCAACAGCATTCTCTAATGCCTCTGCTCTATTTTCTCCAGCTGTTATTGCTTCTGGTACATCTGGAAAGGTTACAATAAAACCACCATCTGGATCAGATTCCAGTTTTGCTTGATACGTGTACTCCATGTTTAGGTCTCCTCGCCATAATCGAAATGCTTTTGAAACGAAAAATTTAAGCCATTGAGAGAATAACTCATACCGTGCCATTTGTGTGACATCGTTTTTTGATGAATAATTTGTCAAATAATATTATAATGTAATACATTAAAAAACTGTTATTAATTTACTGAAATAATTGCATAAATAAGAAATTTATGCTAAGATTTTGTATGTATAAATTGCAAATCTAATGGAGCTACAAATATGCTAAATAAAGTGACGTTAATCGGGCGCCTTGGTGCTAATCCCGAAAGCAAAACAATGCCATCTGGTGGTGAGGTAGTCAACTTTCGTATGGCAACTTCTGAAAGCTACACAGATAAAAAGACTAATCAAAAAGTAGAGAAAACAGAATGGCATTCCATTGTGGTTTTTAATCCACATTTGGCAAAAATTGCTCTTCAATACCTAAGTAAAGGTTCAAAGGTTTATGTAGAGGGCAAATTACAGACACGTAAATGGAAAGATAAAAACGGTGGTGAACATCTTGCAACAGAGATTGTCTTACCACAATTCAAAGGCGAATTATATTTGCTTGATGCTAAGAAAGAGCAATCTGCACCCCCTACCCCTTCACCCATTACTTCTCAAAGTTATGCTATCGCTTCAGGGGCTGCTGATCATAGCATATCTCTTAATGATCGCATACCATTCTGATTGATAAAATATGACAAAAAGAAAAAACGTGCAAAACGTGGTCGTCCACGGATTAATGGATGTATCAGAGAACCAAATGGACGCATCTCACGAGCAAAAACACCGCATGAACCCATGGATAAATTGGCAATTGAAATGCGCGCTAAGCGCTTTGGTCTAACCATAGAAGAGGCTAAAAATCCGCTTTCCGGTACCTATATCGGGCGACTTTATTTGCAAGGCGAACTCAATCGAGACCAATACGATGCTGCACAAAAATATCTTGAAGTGAGAAACAATTATCTATGTGCAAAAGCCTTGCCTAGTGCTATTTATGATGAAATGCCTAAAACTTCTGATAACGGAGCAAGAGAGAAATGGGTACAGATAGCAACAGAACATCTTGTAGCTGTAAAAGGTGTTGTTCAAGAAGCGCAGTGTTTACACCGTCAATATAACCTTCATGCCGCATTACAGTATCTTGTTATAGAAGACCAATCACTACCACATCTTGTGCTTTCATTGCGTATTGCTCTTAATGTGCTTTATAAGCATTTTACGCAAAACCGGTAGTTTTCAAGCGGCATCTTGGATATTAATGGCAACCTCTTTTCCAAGAGCAATGAGAGTGGACTCTAAGGCATCTAATTTGCTTGAGTGGTTTAAATCCAACAATCGGTCAATTTGTATTGGATGAAGTTTTAAAAGACGTACGAGATCAGCTTTGCGTAAGTTTTTTTCAATCATAGCGTTATGTATTGCAATTTTTAAAGTCACCAATGAAGATACTTCAACAAAAGGATAGGCAATATCACGATGTCCAAAGGGAATAGGTTCACGATCTTGAAAACGCCCCATAATAACTGTTAAAAGCGCGTTTTTAGCGTGTTCCAAAGCTTCTTTTTCGTCGTTACCGTAGGTAATAAATTCCTGAAAATCTTTGGAGACAACAAGAAGAGTATCATTGTCATCTTTGATAAATTTAATTGCATATTTCATTTACACCTCCATATTCAGGCTTATTTTAGGTCAAGATCTTTAAGAATCTTCTGGACTAATCCTGTTCCTAATTCTTTTCGCGTACCATGCATAGGTAAAACGGACTTTTTAGAACCGCGCTTTACAAGCAAATGTCCACCTTTCCCTGAAGTAAAACTGCAACCATGCTTTATAAGATATCTTTTCAATTCTTGACTATTCATTATAATAATATAACATCTAAAATGTTTCAATACAACATAAATGTTGTGTTAAAGGAAAATAAAGGACATCTTTTAAAACACCATATTTAGGTAAAAAATAAAAAAATACAAGATCATGATTTTTTTGTTGACATAGTGTAAAAAATCATATTTAATGACGCCACTGCACTAGTCGTATTGTGTCTAAAATTCAAAAATATCCTCAAAAATTCAGTAAAATGTGAACTTGAAACGTGGCTAGAATGTCCTGTTTTCTGGGTAATTCCGGCTAATCTATTTTTCACAGAATAAAAATCAATATTTGACTAATGATGTCATTAATTATGACTCGAAAGGAGCAATGATGAAAGCTGTCATCACTAAACCAATGTGTGTGGTTGGCGACAATAAAAGCACTGTTCGCTTTGAACCATCAACACCCAATAATCCATTTGTTGAAATTTCTAATCAGGTCTACGCACGTCTCAAGCGCGCTAATGCTGCAAAACCTTTTGTTGACGTTAAAACAACAGCAAAACCTGAAAAGGCAGTTAAACAAATTAAGCAGATAGAACAAGAAGTCGTACAAACATCATCTGAATCAGCAATAGAAGAAATTTCACTCGAACAGCCCAAAGCATCTAAAGTTTCTAAGCCATCAACACCTACCCCAAAAAAGGCTTAGAAGTTGAAGTTAATCATCCACCAAAAATGGTATCTTCAACAGGTGAAGGATACCTTCACCAGTCTTCAAGCACCACGCCTTAATTGGGCTTTGCGTAATGCTGTAAACACCGCAGCAAAACAAGTCGAACGCTTTGCAGAAAAACAAATTGCCGATGTTACATCTGCCCAATCAAAGCGTGTCAAAAAAGGCGTTTATATTAAAGAAAAGGCTACAGCAAAGCTTCTCGAGACAGATATCATTGGTTCTGGAACACCGATACCTCTTAAATTTTTTCAAGCAAAAGAAACAAAACGCGGTGTAACTTACAAAATGTTTGGAAAAAAAGAAATCTTACCCCATGCTTTTATCAAAGGTGGGAGTTTTCCAAAGCGTGTTGAATTAAAAAAGCTGAATGGGAATGTTTTTCAAAGAGCAGACGGAGATCAATTCCCTATTGCAAAACAAGAAGGACCGTCAATTGCTGGAGTGATGTCCAAACCAGAGATTGCAAATGCTATTGTAAAAAAAGCCAATGAGAGATTAATTGCCAATATACAGTACCAACTTGCTCGTCAAGAATATGCCGCCAATAAGAAAGCTAAATAATGTTCTTAAGCTATCTATCTGCTACACAATGGGATTTTCTTTCTTGACAAGATTCATGGAAAAAGTATATCGTCAAGTTAGGTGCCTAGAAAACACCTTAGATGCATAGCGGATAGATTGCCGAAACAGTTTATTTTCCGCATATTAAAGACTTTGACTCATTATATGCTACATGCGTATAATAATATTGTCGGGTGTGGTTACGCTATACAATACCCTTTATGGGAAAAGCGTGACGACGGACTATGCACCGTGTTTTCTAGCACCCGGCATTCTTTGTGGAGTGTCAATAGAAAACCTCTAACTGCATAGGAGTTCATTATGAACACTCTTATTAAAATTACAGAACAAACGATTGATCAAGAAACAGTTCAAGCAGTAAATGCACGTGAGTTGCATACGTTTTTGAAGGTAACATCTCGTTTTAACGATTGGATTATTAATCGTATTAAAGAATATGGTTTCCTAGAAAATAAGGACTTTGTGAGTTTTACTAAAAATTTAGTAAAACCTAATATCTCTCAGGAAAATCAAGACTTTGTGAGTTTTACTCAAAAAAGAGTAAAACCTAAAGGCGGTCGTCCAAGTACAGAATATCACATCACTTTAGACATGGCGAAAGAGCTCTCAATGGTGGAACGTAACGAGAAAGGACGTCAAGCTCGTCGTTACTTTATTGAGTGTGAAAAAAAACTAAGAAACCAATCTACCGATTATGAAGATAAACGTTTTGACTTACCAAGTTATTGGGAAGGTATGAACGCTGGTGAAAAAGTTTTGTATCTTCTGGGTCCAATTCATGTTCGCCTTCTTGATGCCTTCAGAGTAGATGAAGAGAACAGAAAATATAAAGCCTTAATTAAAGAAGCAAAACAGGTTCTAGCAAGATCTGTCGTAAAAGCTGCTTAGATTTAAAATATGATCTCATCTTCCCTGCTTTCAGAGTGGGGAGGATATTAATTTAAAAAAGATTGCCAATTATGCCTTTCCTATTTCCAAAAAAAATCAATAAAATCAATGCAAAAGGTACTTCCCGGCGGGTTGGGTCTGTTGCGGGGCAGGCTAGCGCGAACTATCGCTAGCGACAGAATTTTCAAATTGACTGTACATTGTACACTTAACTCATTGATAAATAATGATTTCAATATGTACACTGTACAGTATGTGAAACGTTTTCTTAGCAAAAAGTAATTTTTGTTACTTGACAATTCTATAGTAATAGGTATCTTCGAATCAGGTGCCTAAGAAACACCTTAGAAAATACCAAGCGGACAAACTACCGAGATAGTTTATTTTCCGCACATTAAAGGCTTTGACTCATTGTATGTTACACGCATATAATGATATTGTCGGGTGTGGTTACGCTATACAATACCCTTTTGGGAAAAGCATAACGACGGACTTGGTACCGTGTTTCTTAGCACCCGGCACTCTTTTTGAGTGTCATTAAGAAACCTCTATTACCAAGGAGTTCTTTATGAACACACTTATAGAAATATCAGAACAGGTTATTGATCAGGAAACTGTTCAAACTGTTAATGCGCGTGATTTGCATGCGTTTTTAGAAGTAGGTAAAGATTTCTCTACTTGGATTAAATATCGCATCAACAAATATAATTTATTAGAAAATCAGGATTATTTAGTTTTCACCAATTTTGGGGAAAACCTCCAAGGCGGTCGTCCCTCTAAAGATTATCATCTAACTTTAAGTGTAGCAAAAGAGCTTTCTATGCTTGAGAACAATAAGAAAGGTAGAGAAGCGCGTTTATACTTTATCAAATGTGAACGGCTTTTGAAACAAGTAGTGACACCACAAGTTGACTATTCCAAACCGGAAGCATTGCTTGGTGTTTTAAATCACTTACAAAATCAAATCGAACAGAAAGATCATGTGATTGCAGAATTAGCACCAAAAGCAAAAGCTTTGGAAGGCTTAAAACGTTCTGATGGTTTGTTTGGTCTTATCGAAGCAGCAAAGATGTTAGAGGTACGACCAAAGGATTTAACCGATTATTTGCGTAAACATGATTGGGTATATCGACGTGCTCCAGGGGCGCCTCTGTTACCTTATCAGGACAAGATAAAGAAAGGATTCATGGACTGCCCTGCTATTACCATTCAAAGACCGGATGGAACAGAAAAGGTGCTGCCTTCAACAAAAATTACATCCAGAGGATTGGCGTGTTTGAGAGAGCAAATCTATGGAGGTGTGCAATGAATAGCAGTGTCGACTTCTTATGCGATTTATGGATGGCTTTGTTTCGGTTTTCTAATGATGAAAATATTAACGACAAAGAATGTACTGCTTTGGTTGACATCATGAGTCTGGTAGAAAAGGTTTTGATTTTAAAACTTCAAGATGAGGTGCCCAATATACTTAAAATCTTAACAGTTCTAACAGATTTTGGAGATTCAGAACTACCGCATAGCATGGATTCTTTGTTGCGAGCTTATGCTCCTACTTTGGAAAACCCCATTAAAAAGGTAGCTTAAGTAAAAAACACAACTCCCCTTCCCGTTCTCAAAAATGGGGAGGTGGTTGGTTTAGCTACCGCTTACTTTTTTTAAAGCTTCACTCATACGTGCGCGCCAATCTTTTCCTTGTTTTTTAAAAGAGGCAATAACATTTGGGTCGAGACGGAGAGTAACCGCTTGTTTAGGAGATTCAACGGGTGGACGCCCACGTTTACGGCGCTCTTCTGTTACATACTTAAAAAAGGAGGCTGGTAAAACGTCTTTAGCTGGCTTTAAGCGTGCAAGTTCTTCATCTGTTAGTGGTGGGGAATCCACAGCGTCCCAATCTTCTTTTGTATAGCCACATCCTGTTTCAAAGGTTTTTTTGATAGTCATTGAAAACCTCTCTTTCTTTTTTATTCGCTTGACGAAAACTGATAATGGATATCGCTTCATTGCCAAGCCTTGCAAAAACAATAACTGTTGTGCCATCAGCAAAATGCCCGATAGCTTTCATGCGGTTTGAATGTGTTGCATCAATAAGAGCATGTTCCCAGTCAAAACAAATAACATCAGCAAAATCAAGCTTATGTTTATCAATGTTTAAAGCTCTTTTTGGTTCATCCCACACTATCTTCATATATTTTATGTACACGAAAAATAGGATGCCGTAAACAAAAAAGTGTACGATAATTCACGTAAGTCATTCAAAATGGAGAAACTATCAATGACCAAGAAACATCGTAAGGGTCTATCGGTTCGTGCGTTTGCGAAGAAGATGCGGGTTTCGCCTAATGCAGTGGTTTCTCGGATAAAGACAGGCAAATTTGATGAGGCTCTTTTTGAAGATGGATCTGTCAATGAAGCGCTTGCAACAGCTATCTGGAATGAGAATCCAACAAAGCGCCCTGCCTCACTTTTAGCGCCTGATGGAAAGGTGCGGACAAAGATCAAACAAGCCTCCACAGATGGAGCCAATGAATACAAGATAAAACTGGAGCGAATGCAAGTTGCGCTTGAAAGCGAAAAGATTGCCCTTGAACGATTGCGCGAAACCACTGTTGATCGAGAAGAAATGAAAAAGGCGGCACGTGAGTTTGGAAGAGCGCACCGTGATGCTATGTTGAATTTTCCGCATCGTTTTGGTGCGAGCATTGCTGCACAAGTTGGATGTGATGCAGCCAGCCTTATTGGTGCTATTGATTATACCATGAGAACAGCTTTGCTTGAGGCGGTTAATATTCCAGTGCCTTTTCATGATCCTCATTCTCCAGAGTTAGAGCACTTGCAAGAAACGAATAATGGATGACAATGCAGTCGAAGAATTTTTCGCCAATGCCAATGACGCACGACAACCAGACCCACCATACACGGTTTCGCAATGGGCGGACAAGAATAGGTATCTTAGCACCGTAGCAAGTGCTGAGCCTGGGCTTTGGAGAACAAAGCGTACCCCTTATTTGCGCGAAATCATGGATAACCTTTCCTCTTACGTGCCAATTGAAACAACAATTGTCATGAAAGGGGCGCAGATCGGCATGTCTGAAGCAGGATTGAACTTCTGCGGTTATGCTATTCATTACAGTCCGGGACCTGCCCTTTATGTGATGCCAACGGTTGAGACAGCGAAGAAATTGTCAAAGACGCGTCTTGACCCAATGATTATGGCAAGCCCTGCTTTAAGCGAACGCATTGCCCCAGCGCGGGCACGCGACAGCGGCAATACAATGTTTTCGAAAGAGTTTGATGGTGGTGCATTGATGCTTACAGGAGCCAACAGTGCTGCCGGTTTGCGTTCCATGCCTATTCGTTATCTGATTTTGGATGAGGTTGATGCCTATCCTCTCAGTGTGGATAACGAAGGTGATCCGGTGATGATAGCGGAAAAGCGGACCTCAACCTTTGTGCAGAGAAAGATTTTTAAATTGTCCACGCCAACACACCGTGACACAAGCCGTATCGCCAAAGATTTCGTGCTAGGAGACCAGCGATATTACAATGTCCCTTGTGATGCGTGTGGTGTTCTACAGCCCATTGTTTGGTCACAAATCAAGTGGCCAAAAGGCGCTCCTGAAAAAGCTGTTTTTGTTTGTGCGCATTGTGGTCATGAACATGCTGAGCACAGAAAAACAGATCTCATGTGTGAAGAAAGAGGAGCATGTTGGGTACCAACCAGTGAGTCAAGCAGACCGAATTTGCGTTCTTACCATATTTCGGCACTCTATTCACCTTGGCTTACTTGGGGGGAATGCGCAAGAGAGTTTTTAGATGCGAAAGATGATCCGGCACTTTTGCAACCTTTTATCAACACAGTGCTTGGAGAGCCATGGGAGGATAGAACCGGCGAAGTTGTTGACCCTGATAGCCTCTATGCAAAACGTGAAGATTATCCCCTTGCACCAGAACAAGCCGTGTTGTTGACAGCGGGCATTGATGTGCAAAATGACCGGTTAGAACTGGAAGTAGTGGGATGGGGACGCAGTGAAGAAAGCTGGCATATCGATTATCACATCATTCCTGGCGACCCCTCTTCTTTTGAAGTATGGGACCAATTGGATAAATATCTTACAAGACGCTGGACGCATCTAGGCTATAAAGATGGCATCAAGATAACGGCGGCTTGTATTGATACCGGTGGTGGACACACACAAGCGGTTTATAATTACGTGCGCCCCCGTGAAGGGCGGCGTATCTGGGGGATTAAGGGGCAAGCGGGATGGCGTGCGGTATGGCCACGCCGCCCAAGTAGAAACAACAAAGGACAGATTAATCTCTATATTGTTGGTGTTGATGCAGCAAAAGATATTATCACGGCACGGTTTAAAAAATCCGGTCCTGAAGCATCGGGGGCTGGTGCAACACACTTTCACAAAAACCTTGATCGAGAATATTTTGACCAGCTGACCGCTGAAAGAAAAGTCATCAAATATTTTAAAGGCTTCAAGCGCATTGAATGGCAAAAAAGCGAAAAAGCAAGAAATGAAGCCTTGGACTGTAGGGTTTATGCTTATGCTGCTTTACAAGGTCTGATTTCGGCGGGAATAAACCTTAATCGAGAAGTCGATATCTTAGAAGAGCGTTTGGAAAAACTTAAAATTGAAGGCTCTTTAGAGCAGTCAACACCAAGACATACCCCCTCTCCTGCTCCAAGAAGATCTCAGATAGCACAGCCTCAAAAGAAGCCATTCAGAACAATGATGAATCCTTATATGCAAGGGGATTGGAGGTAATTTGTGGATGAAACTTTAGAACCAATTAACAGCAAATTTTCGAGACTTGAAAGTTTAAAAAGGCGGCGTGAGCAAATTGAAGAGGCTCTTTATTCGGGAGCGCAATCGGTGCGCCATGGCGATAAGCAAGTAAGCAATCGTTCTGTTGAGGAACTTCGCAGAGCGCTTGAGATGCTGAACACACAAATAGCGGATCTTGAAGGACGCAAGCGTTCACGCGTTTTCTATTTTAATATATCACGAGGCTATTAATGGCTGGTTTTTTTAATAAACTCACAGGCTTTTTTACAATTTCTCGTCAACACAATCCCCATTTTGAAGCGGCAAGTAAAAGCCGTCGCATGGGTGGTTTTGACCCAGCCAAAAAACATATCAATAAAGCCATTGAGGAATGCGGTGATACCATTGTTGCCCGTTCAAGATGGCTTTATGACAATGAAGCTCTTTATGGGTCTGCAACAGAAGAATGGGTCTCTGCGGCTGTAAGTGATGGGATTAAACCTTATCCTCGTATTGAAGGTTTTCAAGAAGAAAAGAAAAAGCTTTTAGACTTATGGTGGCAATGGGTTGATGAAGCGGACTATGATGAAGATGCCAATTTTTATGGTCTGCAAGCAACGATTGCCCGAGAGGTCTTTTTAACCGGCGAATGCTTTGTAAGACTACACTATGTCGACCTTTATGGACGCTCTGGTGTGCCTCTTCAATTGCAAGTTTATCCCACCGAAATGCTGGATCTCACTTATAATGGACCGGCTGAGATTGAAGGCAATTACATTCGTATGGGAATTGAATTTAATGCCAGTGGCAAGCGCGTTGCTTATCATTTCTGGGAACATCACCCCTATGATGATTGCCCTGCAAATATGGCATTTGAGAGCCAAGAACGCGTGCGTGTCCCTGCTGAAATGGTCCTTCACATCAAAGAGCGCCGTATTGCCGGACAATTGCGCGGTTCTCCCAAAATAACGCGCTGTATGACAAAGATCTTTCAACTCGAATCCTATGATGATGCAGAGCTTGATCGAAAAAGGACAGCAGCTCTTTTTGCGGTGTTTATTACAGGGAAGGAATCTCATGATGCGAAATTAGAGGAAAATCGTGAGCAAACGACGCCCCCAAAGAAGACCGAAGAGGCAGCTGACGTGGATAAAATTTACCCTGGATCGGTCAACATAGTGGATGGCGAAAAACAAATTACATTTTCCAGTCCTGTTGAGGTTGGTGGTTCTTATGAAGCCTTTCAATATCGTAATATTTTAAAAATTTGCTCGGCTCTCAATATGCCTTATGCCGTTGTGACTGGAGACGTTACGCGGGGGAATTTTTCCAATGTGCGTACCTCTATCATTCAGTTTAGACGGCACGTCAAACAATGGCGCGAACATATCATTGCTTTTCAGTTCAATCGCATTGTTTGGGAGCGCTTTGTTGAAATGGCAGTGCTTTCTGGATGCGTCAATTTGCCAGAGTGGGAAGAAAATCCCTTGCCATGGCTTCAATGTGAAAGCTTTGCACCACCCCTGGAAATGATTGATCCAAACAAGGATATATCGGCGGAAAAAGAAGAAATCCGTGCAGGCTTGAAAACACGACGCATGGCACTTGCCGAGCGCGGCTTTGATATCGACAGCATTCATGCCGAACTGCAAGAAGAGCACACAGACGCTCGTGCGCGCGGCTTATCTTTTGACACGGATATGGCAGCGCCCTCTGGTAGCAATCAAGTAATTGATACCGCAGATTCAGACCCTTCTGACACTTATGAAAGCAACCAAGGCAGTGAGGCACATACAAATGGTGAATAATCTCGACATGCCGTTTTTGGCATCACGGCTTTTTGGTGTTCCTCATATGCTTGCATCGACAAAGCTTGATATCATTTTGAATGCTCTTGCGCCACGTCTTTTTGAGGGAGAAAAGTTTGCCCCTAAGGCTTTTGCGCAAGGGGATACAGCGTCTTTCAGCCCCCCTGAAACTTATGTAGTGCAAAACAATATTGCTATACTACCGGTTCATGGCACGCTTGTGCGCCGTGGTGCAAGGCTTGGGGCTTTATCGGGGCTAACCTCTTATGAAGGTTTAAGGGCTTCTTTTCGTGAAGCCATTGCACAACCTGATGTTCGCGCTGTCTTACTTGATATTGACAGTGGTGGTGGAGAAGCCGGCGGTGTGTTTGATTTGGTTGAAGAGTTTCAAACACTCTCAAAACAATATGGCAAACCCATTTGGGCACATGCCAATGAATTTGCCTGTTCTGCAGCTTATGCCATTGCTTGTGCGGCTTCTCAAATATGGGTTGCACGCACGGGTGTTGTGGGCTCGATTGGTGTCGTTTGCGCCCATCTTGACCAATCCCGTGCGGATGAAAAACACGGACATAAATGGACCTTTGTCTTTGAAGGTGATCACAAAGTTCATGGCAACCCTCACGAACCCTTGAGCGATACAGCACAGATAAAAATGCAAGCCGATTGCGCCCTGCTCTACGAGATGTTTGTTGATTTGGTGGCGCAAAACAGACGCTTAAATGCTGATGCAATTCGTGACACGAAGGCAGAAACTTTTATAGGCACCCAAGCTCTCAAACTTGGATTAGCAGATGTGCAAGGCACCCTTGCGCAAGCTTTGGAAGCCTTAACGGATTCCATATCACAAAACCCAACATCAACAGAAAAAGGACAAAACACATGGCACGCACACAATACCGCGCTGAAGAAGATGATGACGAAAAGATCGTCGACATCATCAATGACGAGGAAGATGACGAAGACGATAGTGACATCGACAAAAAAGCCGAAGACTTCGACGAGGAAGAAAACGAATATGAGGATGAAGACAATGAGGACAATGAAAACAAGCGCGAAGATATGAAAGCCGTGCTTGAAAAAGAAAGAGAGCGCGCAAAAGCACTAACAACTCTTGAAAGGCAAGCAAAGCACTTAGGCGTTTCTTTTGACGCAGTAAAAGCTATTCAAAACGGTATGAGTCTCGAAAAAGCACGCCAGTGTGTGTTGGCGGCTGCTAGCTCTCAAAGCGCGTCTTTAAAACTCTCGCCTTATACCCCTCATAGTGATGGGACAAGCAAGGCAAAGATTCACGCAAAATGGGAAGCAGCTTGGAGGGCAGTGAAATGACAAATATTATTTATGACGACGTACGCAATGGCGCTTATCTTGGACCCTACGACCCTGATATGTCAAACGAAGAAGTGGTATTCGCATCAGGAGCATTCATTGAAGCGGGAACTGTCATGGGAAAGATAACCGCATCAGAAAAATATATCCCCCTTAATCCAGCAGCAACAGATGGCAGTCAAACACCGGCAGGGATTTCTTTTGCCACTATTGATGCAACAGAAGCAGATCAACGCGCTGTGATCACAGCACGCTTATGCACTGTAAAAGCTTCTGAACTGCTATGGCCAGATGCCATCACGGATGAGCAAAAGAAAGAAGCCATTCAGTCTTTAGAAGACCATAACAACATTCTATTGCGATAGGAGAATGCACACATGGATATGAATTTTTTTAAACATGATGCTTTCTCAAGCATCACAATGATGAAAGCCATCGAAAACTATGAGTTTCAACCTGGTCTTGTGAGCTCTCTTAATCTTTTTGAGGAAGTTGAAACCAGTACCACAGTGGTTGGTATTGAACGGCGTGATAATACATTTTCGCTTATTCAAACCAGTGAACGCGGGGCACCTTTGGCAGAAGGCGACAGAGAGGGGCGTAATCTTCGTTTTTTCAAAACAACACGGATTGCCAAAAGTGATACCGTAAAATCAGAAGAAATCCAGAACCGGCGTGAATTTGGCGCAGAAGATCAGTTAGAGACAGCAATGAAATATATTGCCAGAAAACAAAAGAAACTGATTTCTGAAATCGAATTGACATGGGAAAATATGCAGCTTGGCGCTGTTCAAGGTGTTGTCCTTGATGCTGATGGCTCTGTCATTGTGGATTGGTACAAGGAATGGGAAATCACACCACCAAAGCCCATTGATTTTAAACTGAATGTTGAGACAACCAATGTTGCTGACAATGTTGACCAAGTCATTATGAGGATGATTGAGGCTTCAAAAGGAGCATTTTCTGATCGTTCACGCATTATTGGGCTTTGTGGAAATGAATTCTTTTCCAAGTTGAAAAACCATAAAACAATTCGGGAGACCTATTTAAACACAGCCTTAGCACAGACACTCAATAGTGCTGGAGGTGTTGCAACACCAAGTGCAATTGGTTCTGGAAGCTTTGGCAGTTTTGACTTTGCAGGTGTCACTTTCATTAATTACCGGAGTATCCACAACTATAATGTAAGTGCAAAGGCTGGAACAAAGCGCGCCATAGGAATTAAGCCTGATGAATGTCAATTCTTTCCTGTTGATGCGCCTGGTGTATTCCAAAAAACCTTTGCACCAGGGGAAAGCTTGGATTTTGCTAACACCGTTGGAAGACCTCTCTACACCATGTTGATAGTTGATCACGACCGTAATGCATGGGTAAAGCCTGAGGTATACAGCTATCCGCTTTACATTTGCACACGCCCTGAAATGCTGTTTAAAGCAGTGATTGGAGCGAAATAACATGCGATGGCACGGGCTGCTAAACCAAATGGTTAAAGATGTGCGCAACACTTTTGGGCAGCCCATCATCTACACGCGAAAGGACAACCAGCAATCTTTTCGTATCACAGCGATTTACGGAATTAAGCATTCAGAATCGGACGCCGGTGGCAGAATCTCTACCACAATTCCAAGAAAGGAACTTGATCTTTGTATCAACGACATTGGAGGCTTACCACCAAAACCTGAAGATAATGTTGTAATCATTTCCCCTGAAAACAACAAAGCCCCCTCTCAAGAGCACTTCATTGTCACAGATGTCCAAGCCTCAGAATCCGGTATGTATAAGCTTATCTTGCGGGAGATAAAACAATGAGGCATCTTTGTTTGGTGCACTGTTAAATACTCTCTAGTTATTTTAAAAATAATGATATTACTGCTTGACATTATGACAGGAGTATGAATAATCGAATCAGGTGCCTCAAAAACACCTTAAACCATAAGCGGATTGGTTACCGAAATAATCAGTCTTCTATACATTAAAAACTTTGACTCATTATATGCTACATGCGTATAATAACATCTGTCGGGTGTGGTTACGCTATACAATACCCTTGCGGGGAAAGTGTAACGACGGACTTATGGCCGTGTTTTTGAGCACCCGGCACTCTTCTTAGAGTGTCAATCAAAAACATCTAACCATAAGGAATTCATTATGAATACTCTTATAGAAATATCAGAACAGGTCATTGATCAAGAGACTGTTCAAACTGTTAACGCGCGTGATTTGCATGCGTTTTTGGAAATAGGTAAAGATTTCTCTACTTGGATTACAGACCGTATCAACAAATATAATTTATTAGAAAATCAAGACTTTGTTTGCTCCCCGATTTTGGGGAGCAAAGGCAGGGGTGGTCACAATCGTAAAGATTATCATCTGATTTTAAGTGTAGCAAAAGAACTTTCTATGCTTGAGAACAATAAGAAAGGTAGAGAAGCGCGTTTATACTTTATCAAATGTGAACGGCTTTTGAAACAAGTAGCTGCTCCACAAGTTGACTATTCCAAACCGGAAGCATTGCTTGGTGTTTTGAATCACTTACAAAATCAAATCGAACAGAAAGATCATGTGATTGCAGAATTAGCACCAAAAGCAAAAGCTTTGGATGGTTTAAAACGCTCTGAGGGGGCTATGTGTGGCATCTTATTGTTTTTTATTCACGAGTGGTTGTTCAAGGAGCTTTTTGAGATCTTCTGAATTCATTGCCAGTAGGTGATTTAATGTAACGGTAGTGCGGACAGAATCTTCTAAACGAGCAAGAATTTCACCCGTAAGGCTACGATGATTTGCTTCAGCAAGCTCTTCCAATTGATTTTTCAGTTCAATTGGAATGAGAAATTTAAATTGCACACGATCTTTTTTTGTCATGCACCTAAAATATACCTAAAATACACTTGACACAAGGTACCTTTATGGTACTAAATATGTGCATATGGAGGTAAAATGAAAACGATCCAATATAAAATAAATATGCCACATACATTAAAGGAGTGGTTGTTTAATCGGGCGACTGAGAATGATCGCTCTCTTTCATCTGAAATAATTAACATTCTCAAAAAAGAAAAAGCGCTAGAGCATAAGTCCGCAAAAACTCTCTCTAACGCTTTACATCTAACTAACCTGAAAGAGGTCAATTACAATGAATAATAGCACATACTTACCTATCAATAAAGACAAATTAATCAAATTACGAGAAGTCGAAAACGAGCCTCGTGTTCGCGATGTGGACTTAGCAGAGAAATTAGGGTTTGTTCGTACACGTGACGTTAGAAAATTAATTACAAGAAATATGCAAGAAATAGAACGGTTTGGGAGGTGCGCCACTGTGGCGCACGTAATAAAGGGCAATAACGTAACAGAATATTGGCTTAACGAAGAGCAGGCGTTATTGATTGCGACATTATCGAATACAGAAAAATCTTCTCAAGTCCGTTATATGCTTATTAAGTTATTTGTTGCATGGCGTAGGGGCGAGATAAAGCAATCCTATGTTCAATCGATCGACTATTCCAGTCCAGCAGTAATGCTTGGTGTCTTAACGCATTTAAAAGATGAAAACGAGCGGAAAGACAATATCATTGCTAAATTAGAACCAAAAGCAAAAGCTTTGGATGGTTTAAAACGCTCTGATGGTTTGTTTGGTCTTATTGAAGCAGCAAAGATGTTAGAGGTACGACCAAAAGATTTAACGGATTACTTGCGTAAACATGATTGGGTATATCGACGTGCTCCAGGAGCGCCTCTGTTGCCTTATCAGGATAAAATCAAGAAAGGATTCATGGACTGTCCTGCTATCACTATTCAAAGACCGGATGGAACAGAAAAAGTGCTCCCTTCAACAAAAATTACACCAAAAGGATTAGCTTGTTTGAGAGAGCAAATCTATGGAGGTGTGCAATGAATAGCAGTGTCGATTTTTTGTGCGATTTATGGATGGCATTGTTTAAGCTTTCTAATCATCGAGGCATTGGAGACGAGGACTGCAATGCTATAGTTGAGGTTATGGAATCGGTCGTAGATGCTCTGGTTTTAAAGCTTCAAGATGACGTGCCCAATATTACAAAAATCTTGGCAATTTTGACAGATTTTGGAGCTTCAGAACTTCCACATCGTATGGATTCTTTGTTGCGAACTTATGAACCAAATTTGGACAACCCCATTAAAAAGGTTGCTTAAGTAAAAAACATCTCCCCTCCCCATTCTTAAGATGGGGAGTGGTCAAGAGACTTCTTTAGGTAAGAACTCAAAATGAACGGATTTAAAACCAGTTAAGTCATAATCTGTAAGATCGGCAGTATCAACAAAGTTTTCTGCTTCTTCATCCGTCTTAAAAACGGGCATTTGTTTTAATTTAGAGATTTTCATAAAAATTAATTTTCTTTTAGTACGTATAGACTTTTAAAAGATTCAAAGTTTAGAAGAAATGTATCTGTTTAAACTCACACCATTTTCAGCGGCTTGTATTGCAAGTTTTCTATGGAGTTCTGGTGGTATTCTTAATTGAAACTTACCACTATATTTACCATGTGACAAAGGCACAGGAACTTCTTCTCCATTATGTTGCATGTCCTCAACAACTTCTGAAACAAGGTCCATAATACCTTTTAAAGCTTTCTCTGCTTGAGCATCTAACCATGAAAGGGATGGGAATTCTGCACACAATCCAACATATTCCTCATCTTCTTGCAACCACAAAACACGATATGTATAATGATTATTGTTCATGTTTCATCCTTTCTATCGCTTGTAAGACTTGTTTGACTTGATAAGCTTTTGCTTTGTTACCAGAATCTTTTTGAATATTCACACGAGGATCACCAAGCCACGGTGTTTTAAAAACAAAGTGGCTTGTACCATTGTTCCGTGGTTCTCCAAAGAAATAGACACACACAGCCAACAAATCTGAAAACTTGATGTTCTTTGGTGATGCTTTCATCAAGCTGATTATTTTTTCAACTTTATTGCTCACAACCAATAATAGTATCATTATTAATCCTAGTCAATCATTTTATACACTTAATTGGACAGGAGCGCCCATGCATCCGAGAGAAACGATAAGGGAAAGTTTTGTTGCATTAATCAAAGCAGCAAAGACGGCGGCTGGTGACAATGTTTTCAATATGCGCGATTTCAACTTTTCCCCTGAGAACACGCCCGCAATTAATATCTCAACACAAAGTGAAACGATTGAAGATGGCTATGATTATGGAGTAAGGCGGCGCGTTTTAATAGTGGATGTTGAATGTTATGCGACATGTGAAGATGGAGCACGTTTTGTTGACCAATTAGCATGGGAAGTTGAGGAGATTTTCTACGCTAATCCCAATCTCAACAACACAGTTGAAACATGCCGCCTGCAAAATATTGCTTTTGCCTTTGGCGATAATGGCGCTCTAGCGCTCCATGGTGCAATTTTAACCCTTGAAGTCATTTATGTGACAAATATCCCCAACATGGATGAAGAAGAAAGCAGTGTAACAGCAAGACTCGTTGAACCTTTCTTAAGCTTTGAACCAGAAACAGGCCTGAAAAATAAAGATAAATACCATAAAATTGAAGGTGGACATGTTAGAGCGGCGCGATAAAGAAATCACAGATCTAAAGAGACGTGTGGCCAATATGGTTGTAGTGGGAAAAATTAGCCATGTAGACCATAAAAACGCACGCTATCGGATAAAAAGTGGCAATCTTGTTAGTGACTGGATTCCAGACACACAAGCCCGCGCCGGTAAAACACGCTCTTATGAAGGGCGCGATGTTGGAGAGCAAGTGATTGTTGTTTCATCATCAGGGGATTTATCGCAAGGAGTGATTATTGGCTCCATTCATACAGATGCTAATCAAGCAGCCGATAAAGGCAACATTCATAAGACACTTTATCCTGATGGAACCAGCCTTGAATATGATGATGAACAAAACAGCTATGCACTCACTATCAAATCAGGCGGAAAGTTTATCCTGACAATCGCTGATGGCGTGTCACTAAAAGGTGATGGTGGTAAGCTAGAGCTTACAGCACCGGAAGGCATAAAGATTGTTTCAGAAAAAGATATAAGTCTAAACGCAGATGGCAACATTTCTTTGAAAGCCGGTGGTGGAGTTTCACTCAATTCGGGTGATGGTCTCTCTCTTCACTCCGGTGATGATGTTTCCATCCATTCAGGTGGATTAAAGCACAACGGCAGCAATGTAGGAGCAACACATGTTCACGGCGGTGTTACTCCTGGTGGCTCCATGACAGGAGGTCCCAATTGAACAGTGGAATGGACCGTACAACAGGAAAGCCATTGACCGGCATTGATCATTTGCGTCAATCAATCCTTGATATTTTGTCAACACGCATTGGCTCGCGTGTGATGCGGCGTGATTATGGTTCACGTGTTGCGGAACTCATTGATGCACCGGTTAACAATGCTTTTGCCGTTGCTCTTTATGCTGCTGTTGCTGAGGCGTTAGACAAGTGGGAACCGCGTTTTAAATTGAAAAAAATTGATTTTAAAATGGTTGATGCTGGACAAGTTTCTTTGTCCTTTGAAGGTATTTATTTGCCATCCGGCAAGCCCATCACCATGGAAGGATTACTAATAAAATGAATGACGTGCTTGCAAAACCCGAAATCATCACAGAACTTTCTTTTGAGGAAATACGCGCTGCTGCTCTTGCCCATTTAAAAGAGCTTTTGCCGGAATATACCATTCTTGAAAGTGATCCGGCTGTAAAAGTCATTGAAGCTTTTAGCTATCGAGAGCTGCTTTTAAGGCAGCGTATTAACGAAGCGGCACGCAACAACATTCTTGATTTTGCAACCGGTGAATCTCTTGACGCTTTGGGAAACTGGCATGGTCTTGCCCGCATGGAGGGTGAAAGTGACGAGAGATATCGTGAACGCATAGAGCTTCATGCCCGTGGTGGCAATGGTAGCGGGACAGAGCCCTATTACAAGCTTATAGCCTTAACAGCCGATAGTCGTGTTAAGGATGCGATTGTTTACCGTAAAGGCAAAGACCCAACCATCTATGTTGCTCTTTTTGGCAACAATGAAGAAGGAACGGCATCCGAAGATCTCTTACAAACAGTCTCACAAGCTCTTAACAAAAAAAATATCATCATGACAAATGATACAATCATTGTTCACGCTGCTGTAAAAAAAGTAATAGATTTAGAAGCAGATGTTTGGCTGTTACCGGAAACATCTTTGAAAATTCTCACGACAATGGAAGCAAATTTAAGAGCAGCATGGAGACAAGAACAAGCCATTGGCCGTGAATTAAGCTTATCGTGGTGGATTTCGAAACTGATGATCCCTGGTGTCCAAAAAGTGATCGCCATTACACCAACAAGGGACAGTACGGTTTGTGATGAAGAAGTTTTATCGATTGGAAAAATCACCTTAAACTTTAAAGGGCGTGCGCGCTAATGGTTGGTTCCCTCCTCCCCACAAACGCAACAGAATTTGAAAAGCGCCTTGCTGATGCTTGCGATTTTCATCAAGATATTGACGGTTCTGTTTTGGGGATTTCACGCGCAAAACTGATCACACGCCCTCCCCGTTTCTTGCCGTGGCTCATTGAAGAATACGGGCTTGGAGAGCTTACACCTTATGTTCCAAACCTTTATGATTTGATTGATCAAGGGCTTGCATGGCAGCGGATACGTGGCTCCCTTGCGGCAATAGAGATGGGGCTTGAATGGCTAGAGATTTCGGCACGCTTTCAACCCGCCTGGACGGGGCGTGCATGGTGGAACTCCTTTCAACTCTACTTTGATCAGTTGCCTGAACGAACACAGCTTGAAGCCATTGAAGCAATTACCGACCTTTCCAAAAGTCTGCGCTCTGATTTTCACCGTGGTGTCATGGGTTATGATGTGCAAGCTGTTGAATGCAATATGTCACGCCTTGATGACAGCATGTTGGAGTATGAAAGCGGTGTGCGCTTAACAGCTGGGGGCACTTTGTTTTCCTTTGGGCGCACAACAGAAATCAATCACACGCTCACAAGAGAAGAAGGTAAGCTTATTGGCAATTGGATAGATGATGGGGATGAGGAATTAAGCTGGGATCAAATCGATTATCCATGGGACATGGCAAATTTTCCGTGGTGTTCGGTCAAAAAACATGAACGCGATATGCTCATGGCAGAATGGTTTCATGGTCGCACGCTTTATCTCGTGTTAAGAGACAGCCAAGATGCCGTGATTGGGTTTCGCAGATGCTATGCTGTAGCCCCTGTCGAACAGGCTTTGCAGGGGGTTTACAGCCATTCAGGCAATCACTATCAGCCCTCCCCGAGGGGCACGGCGCTTCTTGTTGCAGCCCGCACAGACTTTCGCAATGTTGACGGCAAACAAGCAGCATTTGTTTCTGTTCTCGTTCATGCCACCCCCAAACAAGATATCCCCCTTGATATCCCTTTGGGCAAACTTTGGTTGGAGCCTGATGAACTAAGTGGTGGTGTGGAGATACTCAAAACGCCTGTCACTATTCCTTTGCGCGCAGATATTCGCGAACAATTCAAGATTTTATTGAGGTTTTAACATGAAGCATGAAAGTGGTCTACCGTTTGCAATTGACAGATCTCGCGGCAAAGAGGAACAACAAAGCGTTGTCTTTTATGGCACGCGTCCCTTTATTCAAAGTGGTGAACTGAATGAAGTTCAAACCATTATAAGGGGACGGCATGACCGTTTGGGGCGCCTTGTTGCACAAGAAGGAGACCGCGTTGAACGCGCCGATGCTTTTGTCAACAAAGAAACACAAACCGTCACTTTAACGGATGGCAAGATTTATATTGCCGGTGATATTTTCCCCGTGGCACCCGCTGTACTCAACAATGTTTCCATAATTGGGCGCATTGAAATTGGTGTAAAGCTCCAGAAACAGTGGAGTACACATGAGGATGATCCAGAGCTGTTGGGGCAAGTTCCTGGCACCTTGGCAGAAGGAGAGCCTGGAGCCGCACGCGAAACAGCAAAGCTTGTTTGGGCACTCAAAGAGGATGCACAAAGTGGTACTTTCTTTCCGGTTTATATCTTACAAGATGGTGTTCTGATCGATCAAAAATCCCCCTCATTGCTTGAGCCCGCCATGCAAGCCATTGCGACGTACGACCGCGCCCATGGGCATTATATCGTGAGTGGCTGCCGTGTGAGCGCATTGGGAGCCAATAACGGTTGCCAAGTGTTTAGTATTCAAGAAGGAGAAGCCAATATCAATGGCTTTAAACGCAAGCGCTTAGCTGCTTTGCGCCATGAAGAGGTGGAAGAGTTTTCGACAAGTGTTGTTCCAAGCGAAACTCATATCTTTACACCCCAAAAAGAGGAAATAAGCTCTCAATCTGACATTCAAGCTGGTTCTGACATCACTCTAGCTGGTCATGGCGTCATCAGAGCTCCCGCTGTCACCGTCATAAATGATCACAACATCAGATTTTATGGTAGTGACATCACCCCAGATGCTGGTGGTGACATCGCCATAGATTCTGATGGTGACATCGCCACAGATTCTGGTCATGACATCACCGACCTTGCTGCTTACGGGCATGCTACTCCCGAAGAAACGCATATTTTTGCGCCTCAAAAAGGGAAAACAAGCTTTACCTTTAAAACCTATTATGCTCCCATTGCCGATATTCAGTCTCTTTTGTTGACAAAAGAAAAAACCGTGACAATCACCCGTGGTGCGGTTGCCGCAGGGCGTGATGGTGTTCCTGATAAAAGCATCACTTCTTTTATCAAAGTCGTTCAAGGAAGCAAGGAATTTAAAGAAAGCACAGATTTTAAGAAAACAGGAGACACCATTGATTGGGCACCCGTGGGAGACGAACCGCTCCCCGGAAGTAGCTATACAGTCACGTACCGTTATCGCGCTAGCATAAAAGCCGATAAGGTAACAGCACAGCAAATTACTGTCTCAGGTGGTGCTGATGGTGGTGATATTATTATCAGTTATACTTACAAATTACCGCGCATTGACCGTATAGGTCTCAACACACAAGGCAATGTGGTTTACATCAAAGGGGTTTCATCAGACCAACCCATGGCACCAAGTGTCCCTGATGATGTGTTATCCCTTGCAACCATCACCAATAATTGGCTTGAAACGCCGGTAGTTGTCAATGATGGCACACGTGTTGCCCCCTATGATGAGATGTGGCGCTATTTTCAACGGGTGCTCTCCCTTGACCGGTTGATGCAATTAGAGCGCATTAAAAGCAATGTGGACTCTAAAGAGCCTGTCGCCAAAAAAGGCATGTTTGCTGACCCTTTTCTAGATGACTCTTACAGAGATGAAGGCTTTCAGCAAACGGGGGCTGTAGGCAGTGGCATTTTACAGCTCGCCATTGATCCAACATTTTACACTGCTCCTTTAAAAGCGCCTGTTACGCTTGACTGGACAAATGAAGTGATCATTGCGCAAGAATTGACAACGGCTTGCGAAAAAATCAATCCCTATCAAAATTTTGCGACCTTACCTGGTACAGTAACCCTTGAACCCGCGACAGACTTTTGGCATGAACAGCGCACCGATTGGCTCTCGAGTGTTACCAATCAACTCAATATGGGCTGGAACCGTGGCAGAACTATCCGTAACACAGAAGTGCATGATGATCTCATCAATGAAACTCAAAAACAAATCGATTTCTTAAGACAAATTACCCTTCACTTTAAAATTGAAGGTTTTGGCAAGTTAGAACAATTAGAAAGCCTCACCTTTGATGGTGTGAATGTTTTGCCAAAAACAAAGCTTGTTGCTAACACCAAAGGCACCCTTGAAGGTACTTTTAAGATTCCTGAAAACATTCCTGCTGGCACAAAAAATGTTGTGGCACGGGGAAAAGGTGGAACCATTGCTACGGGGCTTTTTACTGGGCAAGGCGTGATTGATGTAAAAGTCATGCGGCGCACCACAACGGTGAAAATCTGGACACAAGTGGACCCACAAGCGCAAGTTTTTACCCCCGATGAAACACGGCAAATCACAGGAATTGACTTTCATCTTTGCAAAATTGGTGATCAAAACCATGATCTGGTGATTGATTTGGTCACCACCGAAAACGGTTATCCAACAGCTGATATTCAAGCACAAAGCTTTTATTCTATGAAGAGTGCAAAAACAGGTTGGGCTGGAACACGCTACGATGTACCACTCCTTGTCCCCAATGACCGCTTAACAGCTTTGGTCATTAAAACTGATGATGCTGACCATTCCGTCTCCTTAGCAAAGCTTGGGGATTTTGATGCAGAAAAACAAAGGTATGTCTCGAGCCACCCTTATGTGACTGGTCCACGTTTTTCTTCAGTTAACGCGCAAAGCTGGACCGCCCATCAAGATGAGGCTTTAGCCTTTCGTGTGTTGGCAGCCCGCTACACACAAACAGAAAAGACTGTTGATCTTGGCACATTTGATCTTGTTGACTGCTCTGATTTGCAAATACGCGCAGCCATTGAATTGCCTTCAAGCGAGTGTTCTGTCATCTTTGAAATTGAAAGAAACAATGGCACGGTTTATCAACTCCTGCCCTTTCAATTGCTAAGCCTTACCGAATATATCAGTGAAAAAGTCAAACTCCGCGCCATTCTCAAAGGCACAGAGAAACTCTCGCCTGTTTTGTTTGCGCCTGTTCAATTGATTGCGGGAAAGATCCATAAAACAGCCACTTATGTCACCCGTGCTTTTGCCTTTGGGGAAAAGGCAAGGTTAACCAGCTATATCAAAACATTTTTACCGGGCGGAGCAACCTTCTCACTCGAGATGCAACTGGATGATGGTGCTTTCACCCCTCTCACATTAGACGAAACAGAACAGTTATCCGAACCGCTTTGGACAGAGCGTAAATTTGTGAGCAGCGACAAAACAGCCAAACAAGCACGCTTGAAACTCACGCTTACCGGTGGACCAGCAGCGCGGTCCATGGTGTGTGACTTTGGTGCCGGCATATTATGAGGGGATGAAAGACATGACAAAAACCAAAAAACTCGACATGGAATTGCCTAAAGAAGGACGTTTTATCAGTTCTGAATTCCCAATCTTGCGCGAAAACTTGACAAAAATTGATCAAACAATTTCTGATGTTGAGGAAAAGCTAGACGAAAAAGCCCCTTCAAAACACACGCACACAATAAGTGATGTCACAGATCTTGAAGCAGCTCTTAAGGCCAAGATGGCAGCAGATAAAACATTCACCTTTGCTGATTTAAGCGATATCGAAGGCGCTAAGGACGTAGCCAACAATTATGTTCTCTATAAATCAAGCAACAATAATTTCACCTTTGGCAGTGCTATCTCTCTGTTAGGTGCACACCAGCATAAAACAGAAGATATTGTAGGATTGGATGATTTTAGAGCCAAAATTAATCAAGATCTCACAGCCTATGGTCGCCTAAAACAAGCCAATGAATGGCAAAATTATAATAAATTTACCAGCAAAGTCACCATGAGTGGTGGCTTAGAGCTTTTGGGCAACGCATCATTGAACCTTACCCATAATGGTGAAATGGTTACCAGTTTAAGCACAAATGGAAGCTTGCTTAAAGGACCGCTGAAAGTGGATGGAGATCTTGTTTATACCAAGGCGCAAGTGGATGCAGTTATCTTGGCTGAAATAAAGAGTCTTAAAAAAGATTGGACCGATAAAATCATTAATTGGCTGGCACTTGCCGATGCTGAATTGCTCTATACACAGGATGAAAAAATTCAATGGCCAAACTGGGTCACCGATAAAACTAAAGTTGAGATCCAAGCCTGGGGCGGCGGCGGTAGTGGTGGTGGAGCGGATACACCAGGATTAGGCGGCGGTGGCGGCGGGGGAGGTTGTTCAGTATGGTATGGCTATAAAGCGGATTTAAAAGGGCATGAGGATATCACAATTGGTAAAGGAGGAGCTTGTATTGCATCACGCAGTGCAACAAGCCATTCTGGAGGAACAACAATAATTGGAAAGGATTTTATTACCGCCACAGGAGGACAAGGCGGCGGCGGCGGTCACTCTTTGAAATCAGGCTCTGGTGGAGCTGGAGGCATTGGCGGAAATTTTAGCTTAGCAACAGATGATCGCCCGAATTTTGCCAAGGGCGGGAATGGCAATCCTGGAACAAGCGGAATCGATGGAAAAACAAGTGGTAATGGAGGTGATGCTGGGGGCGATACATCAAGAGGTGGCTCTGGAGGAATAGGACAAGGTTCCTATAGTTCAGGAAAAGCAGGTCGTGGTTTTGGTGGTGGCGGTGCCGGTGCTCACTCTGATTATTCTCCCAGCGGTGCAGGAGCTGATGGCGCTGTCCTTATAAGATTATGGAAAGATTAAATACAAAACCAAAAATAGCGCAAGTCAAATGGATAGCTATTCTATAAGCGAGCTTGTATGATTTTCTTTCTTTAAAACCATTTTTGACTGACAGCGTCAGGCTTATGAGAGAGTGTAGATGATTTTATGGTCTCTTCATTAATTTGGAGAGCAAGATGACAATAGAATTTAATCATGGTATTCACTTTATTAAGAAAGGGTACAATTATGAATGACATTCCTGCACAAAGAGATAAAAATCGTTGCCCTACTCATCCGGGAGAAGTTTTAGCAGAAATTATTCCTGAAACTGGCAAAACGAAGACAGAAATCGCACAGATGCTTGGTATATCACGCCAACATCTCTATGATATTCTAAATGCAGAAAAACCTATCTCCCCTTCTCTTTCGGCTTGTCTTGGAAAGATGTTTGGGAATGGAGCAGCAATATGGTTACGTATGCAAGCCAATTATGATGCTTGGCATGCAGAGCGTGAAACAGATGTTAGCAAAGTTCCGGTACTTCACACTGTTTAATTGTATCACTCAGTCTCTAGAAACTTTTCTAAGTGGTTTTATTGCTTTAACTTCTTTAATTTTAAGTGCAATTTTACGAACGAAAGCAAGACTAAAGCGCCCTTGTGGTTTTAAATCTTCAAAGTCAAACAAAGATTCGCAAGGAACAACATTAAATTCATCAACACGCACCCAAGACTGCTTTTGTAAACCCACACGCTTACATTCTATCTCAGGTATTTTTAAGCTAAACTGCAAATTAATAGGTTCTTGAGAAGTGATAGGAAACAAAAAGAAATGGCTTTCAGTTTTAACCATAACACAGGAAGGACGCGCTTTACGTCCTGAATGTTCACCTTTTTGCGCTTGTTCGTGCCATAAATAATAATATTGTACAACATCCCCTGCTTTAAGCATGTTCGTTACTATTCAAAATGTCATCTAAACCACGATCTAAATCATCTAATATATTTTGAGGTGCATCTGCATAAACAAAAGATTGTGCGCCAGAACGCGCTTTTATTAATTCATGATATAAATCAACAGGAAGCATAATGATTTTTTCACGCCCTCGCTTTGTTAAAGCTACAGGTGTAGACATAGCCTCGTCTAAAATATCGCCTGCCCCGCGGTTTACATCTGTAAAACTATATTTTTTCATAGGCACATCCTATCTTTAATGCATAATACATATTATACGTATAATGTGTATTATGTAAAGATATTTTACGGCATTAACCACCTCCCCATTTTCAGAACGGGGAGATGAATCGTGTTTTAAGCTAAGCAGCTTTCACAACGGGATTCTCCAAAGTAGGAGCATAAGCTTGCAATAACGGATTCATGCTATGCGGTAGTTCTGAATCTCCAAAATCTGTTAGAACTGTTAAGATTTTAAGTATATTGGGCACCTCATTTTGAAGTTTTAAAATCAAAGCTTTTTCCACTACGCTCATAGTATCAACCAAAGCAGTACACTCTTTGTCGCTCATATTTTCATGTCTAGAAAACTGTGATAACGCCATCCATAAATCGCATAAGAAGTTAGTATCTATCTTCTTCATTGTACACCTCCATGGATTTGTTCTCTCAAACAAGCTAATCCTTTTGGTGTGATTTTTGTTGAAGGGAGTATTTTTTCTGTTCCGTCCGGTCTTTGAATGGTAATAGCAGGGCAATCCATGAATCCTTTCTTGATTTTATCTTGATATGGTAATAAAGGTGCCCCTGGAGCACGTCGATACACCCAATCATGTTTTCGCAAGTAATCCGTTAAGTCCTTTGGTCGTACCTCTAACATCTTTGCTGCTTCAATAAGACCAAACAAACCATCAGAGCGTTTTAAACCATCCAAAGCTTTTGCTTTTGGTGCTAATTCTGCAATAACATGATCTTTCTGCTCTATTTGGCTTTGTAAGTGATTCAAAACACCAAGTAATGCTTCGGGTTTAGAGTAGTCAACTTGTGGTGTTGCTACTTGTTTCAAAAGCCGTTCACATTTGATAAAGTATAAACGAGCTTCTCTACCTTTCTTATTGTTCTCAAGCATAGAAAGCTCTTTTGCTACACTTAAAGTTAGATGATAATCTTTACGATTGTGGCCACCTCTGCCTTTGCTTCCCAAAATAGGGAAGCAAACAAAGTCTTGATTTTCTACCAAATTATATTTGTTGATACGTTCGGTAATCCAGTCCGCAAATTTTTTACCTACTTCTAAAAAACTATGCAATTCACGTGCATTTACTGTTTGAACAATTTCCTGTCCAACAGTTTGTTCCGATATCGGAATAAGAGTGTTCATGTGAACTCCTATTGGTTAGATGTTTTTCATTGACACTCTGAAAAGAGTGCCGGGTGCTGAAAAACACGGCCAATAGTCCGTCGTTACGCTTTTCCCGTAAGGGTATTGTATAGCGTAACCACACCCGACAAAGCCATTATATGCGTGTAACATACAATGAGTCAAAGCCTTTAATGTGCGGAAAAGAGACTGTATCGGCAATCCATCCGCTATTGGTTTAAGGTGTTTTTCAAGCACCTGATTCGATTATTCATATTGTCGCCACATTGTCAAGTAGCTTCTGATAATTTTTTGATATTTTTGCTAATTTCATCTCTGAATGCCGGGCGCTGAAAAACACGGCAACAAGCCCGTCGTTATGCCTTTCCCCTAAGGGTATTGTATAGCATAACCACACCCGACAAACACTATTATATGCGCACAGCATACAATGAGTCAAAGTCTTTAATTGGCGGAAAATTGATTATTTCGGCAACCAATCCGCTTGTTGTTTTGAGGTGTTTTTCAAGCACCTTTGTATGAATCTAACGGTTTTAAACATTTTGTCAAGTCGCTCGTCAGAACGGCCTTCACCAATCTCATTTTTCCCATTCATTTTCATTCACCCCTCATTTAAAGGAGCATAAAGTATGGCAACAGGTTTTCTACACGGTGTTGAAGTCGTTGAGGTTGACGACGGTACACGCCCCCTTCGCGCGGTTCAATCCGCAGTTATCGGGATTGTTGGCACGGCGCCCGATGCTGATGAACAAGCCTTTCCTCTTAACACACCGGTTTTGGTTACCGGTTCTCTTTCACAAGCCGCTAAACTGGATAAAACAGGCAAGCGTCAAGGCACCCTACCCAATGCCCTTGACCTGATTTTCAAACAAGTGGGTGCTATTGTTGTCGTCGTACGTGTGAACGAAGGTGATAATGAAAGCGCGACACTTGCCAATATTCTAGGCGGTGTGAACGCAAATGGCGCTTATGAAGGTGTCCATGCTTTAATTGGCGCACAATCAATTCTTGGACAAACACCACGCATTCTTATTGCCCCAGGTTTTACACACAAACGCCCTATAAGTCTTAGCAAGATTGATGTAACAAACCAAGGCAGTGGTTACACACAAGCAAGCGTTAAAATCGAAGGCGGTGCACAAGCAGAAGCAATTCTTAGCGATGGAAAAGTGACTTCTGTTGTCATTAAGGACAGTGGCTTTGATTATCAAACCGCCCCAACTGTGACGATTGAAGGAGATGGCACTGGTGCGACAGCTAAAGCCGAGATCAGTACAACCTCTAATCCAGTAGCGGCAGAACTCATTGGCATTGCTGAACGCCTACGCGCTATTGTGGTGCTTGATGCACCAAACAGCACAGACGAAGCAGCACTCAGCACAGCAAAGGATTTTGATTCAAAGCGCGCCATTATCGTTGACCCTTTTGTAAAGGTAAATCATGATGGAAAAATTGTAGAACAGCCAGCAAGTGCAGCAGTTGCAGGTGTCATTGCTAAAACTGATTTTACACACGGTTTTTGGCATTCTCCTTCAAACAAAGTGATAAATGGCATTGTGGGAATTGCGCGCCCCATTGATTTTTCCATTGGTGATAGATCAAGCCGCGCCAACCTTCTTAATGAACAAAACATCACAAGCATTATTCGTGAAAATGGTTATCGTCTTTGGGGTAATCGCACCCTTTCAAGCGATACAAAGTTTGCTTTCTTATCGGTGGTGAGAACCGCAGATATGATCAATGACGCCATTTTGCGCGGGCATCTATGGGCTGTCGACCGCAATATCAAAAAAACCTACATGAGTGACGTGAGTGAAAGCGTTAATGCCTATTTGCGTGATCTAAAAGCGCAAGGCGCCATTCTTGGGGGGCATTGTACTCCTGATCCAGAATTGAATACAGCAAGCGCTATTGAAAGCGGCAAAGTCTA
Organism: Bartonella birtlesii IBS 325; assembly: GCF_000273375.1. NCBI lineage: Bacteria > Pseudomonadati > Pseudomonadota > Alphaproteobacteria > Hyphomicrobiales > Bartonellaceae > Bartonella > Bartonella birtlesii. The sequence continues at coordinate 826,718 of NZ_CM001557.1, read as the reverse complement.
TTTCAATGTCGAATTCACACCAACAACACCAGTAGAACACATCACTTTCCGTTCACGCATTGTGAATGATTACTTAGAGGAGATCTTTTAATGACTGTACCAGTTTTACCAAGGGTTCTAAAATATTTTAATATTTTTGTCGACGGCATTCCCTATCAAGCAAAATGTGAAAGCGTAACACTACCAAATTTGAGTTTGGTCGTTGAAAGTTATCGTGGCGGAGGCATGGATAGCTCCATTGAGGTTGATCTTGGTCTTGAAACCCTCATCCTTACCATGACCATTTCTGATTGCTCTCCAGAGTTAATGGCACTGTTGGGACGGTCCGATGTTGACATCTCATTGAGAAGTTCGATGCAAGCCCAAGGCACACCCGCAGAAGGTGTTGTCATCACCATGAGAGGGATATGCAAAGGCTTTGAAATGGCAGAATGGCAACCAGGAAGCAAAGCAACTTCTACAGCGACCTTCACATTGCAGTATTTCAAATATGTCCAGAAAGATATGGAAATTGTTGAGATAGATGTCCTTAACTTGGTGAGAAAATTCAATGGCGTTAATCAATTAGCAGACCATAGAGCAAATATAGGATTATAAAAATGACAGTACAAACAAGCATTACACATAAATTACTTATACCTATTACATTTGAAGGAAAAGAACACACCGAAATCACCTTACGGCGCCCCAAAACAAAAGATGTGCAAGCAATCGATAAGAAGGAAGGCGTTGAACAAACAATTGCTATGGTTTCGCGCCTTTCTGAATGGCCACATGAGGCTGTTGGTGAACTCGATATTGATGACTTATCAAGCATTGGGGAGATTTTGGAGTCTTTTATCAAGCGGCGGGACACCTCGACTGGGAAACCGCCGCAAAACTCATAGCCGATATTGCCATTGTTTTTCATTGGTCCCTTTCGGACATGATGGAAATGGAACCGCAAGAGTTAATATTCTGGCGAAAACAAGCAGCAGAAAGGTATAAGACAAAATGAGTGAAAAAGTTGCTGATGCAAAAGTGAAGTTGTCTCTTGAAGATAAACTCACTGCACCTCTTAAACATCTTCAAAAAAAATTCGATAAATTGTCAAAAACACTCTCGCACAGATTGAGTATTCCGCGCTTTTCTGCTGCCGTCAAAAACATGACAAAAAGCCTTCATGGCGTTCAAGGCGCCCTTGGCACAGCAGCAAGCCGCGCTTCAGTTTTTACTGGTGTTTTAGGGCTTGCTGGTGGTGGACTTGTGGCAAGTGTGACCGCCCTCACAATGAAAACCATGCATCTGGGGGATAGTCTTCACCACGCATCACGACATTTGGGGATGAGTGTTGCATCGCTTCAATTATGGGGCGATGCAGCCGATAATTCAGGATATTCCGCTGAACTTTTTCAACAATCTCTAGCAACTTTAAATAGGCGTTCGGCGCAAGCATATGCTGGACAACAAAGAGGCATTATGGGGTTTGAGGCGCTTGGTATTTCTGTCAAAAACGCCTCAGGAAAACTCAAATCAAATTCTACCTTGTTGGAAGAAATTACCGATAAGATGAGTAAAATGAAAAATCAAGCACAAAGACAGCATATTGCTTCTCTGCTTTTTGGTGGTGATGGCAAGGAAATGGCAGCCATGCTTGCACAAGGGATGGCGCCCATAAAAGAGCTCTTTGCAAAGGCGCGGAAAGGAAAATGGCTTATAGGTGCCGATGTCGCACAATATGCAGCAGATTTAAGTGATAAGCTTGGTGCCTTTAAGAAAAAAATAGGGGGTATCGCTAGTTTTATTGGTGCACGTTTCATGCCCGTCATCAATGATATGATTGATGCTTTCTCAAAATTGATTGATGAAAACCGCGACCTTATTCAAACAACCGTTACTGGGTGGGCTAAAACCTTAAAAAAAGCCCTGAAGGATTTGTTTAATCCTACTTCTGATTTAAGAAAAGGCATTAGCGATCTCACGGAGAGGATTAAAGGCTGGTTTCGCTGGCTAGAGCCGTTGATTGGTGAAATAACCCTCTTTAAGGTAGGACTTGTGGCACTTGGTTCATTCATTTTTGGTCCACTCATTGCCGCATTAGCCGCTGTGGGGACAGCGTTTGTCACACTTGGTTATACTATAATGACGACACCTATCGGTTGGTTAATGGGTGGCATTGCAGCTCTTGTTGGAGCCGGATATCTGCTTTACAAAAATTGGGACAAAATCAATGGCTGGCTGCTTACATCACTAGCCATAGTAAGCGCAGTTTTTATCAGGCTTGCTTTCGCTCTTTCAGGACCAGTGCTTTCAGCCTTCACTTCCGTTGGTTCTAAAATTACCGGTCTGGCTGCAAATCTTGGAAAATCCCTGCTCTCAAAAATAATCGCAGCAGATAAAGCTTTTATTAGATTTTCTGCTACTCTAGGAAGATCACTGCTTTCAGCATTAGCCTCAGCTGCTTCTGCAGTTGCCAGTCTTGCTTTAACTCTTGTAGGGACACTGATTTCGGCAATAACGGCCGTTAGTTCTGCTTTTATATCGCTTGGTATCGCAATCATGACCACACCTATCGGCTGGATAATGGCTGGTATTGCTGCCCTTGTTGGAGTTGGATATCTGCTCTACAAACATTGGGATACGGTAGTAAACTTCATAAGCAACTTGTGGAATTCTTTTTACAGCTTATGTTGTAACATTTTCAGTAACCTCTTTACACTCTTTAAAAACTTTTCACCACTCTCTTGGATTGCGACAAAAATCAATGCATTGATTGAGTGGCTGTTTGGCATCGATTTAATGGAAGCAGGTTCCAATCTCATTGGTAGCTTGTGGGACGGCATCAAAAGCCAATGGAATGCTCTGTCTGAATGGTTTAGCGGCATGATAAGCAAATTAACCAGCTGGATGCCAAACTGGATGAAAAAAAAGTTAGGGTTTAATGTCTCAATCAACAAAACTTCAACCCAGACTATTAAAACCTTTACCGATGAAACCAATGCACGGGCAAAAAAAATGCTGGATACAGTAGTGGTTACAAATACCCCACCTGAAAAACGCAAGAGTGGTTTTAATACAAGTGTCGTTGAAACAGGACAAATGCAGGCAACAAATAAAGTGGGTGCCTTTAAAGCTCCAAAGCCAATTACGGTTCATAAACCCGTTGAAGTAGACGCCCGTGTAACCATTACAAATCTCAATATTTCAGTACCAAATGGTCTCAAGGACGAAATCAGAGACGCTGTCAATCAAGCACTTGAACGTTATGCAAAACAGCAACGTTTAGCCATAACCTCCAGTCTTTCGGATTAAATACCATGATGTTAGCTTTGGGTGGTTTTATTTTTTCCATTGAAACAGCAGCTTATCAAACCCTCGATATGTCTTATGGTGTTCCATGGGTGGAGCAAGGGCGATTGGGGAGAAAGGCAGCTCTTCAATTGCCTGCTGTTGCAAATGCGGAATTTTCTTTAGCAGGCGTGATTTATCCAGATTTCAAAGGTGGTCACAGACAGCTCGAATATTTACGACAAATAGCGCATATGGGACCTCATATTCTTGTGACCGGTCAAGGCAAAATCTTAGGTAAGTTTGTCATTCTTTCTGTAGAGGAAAAACAAAGCGTTTTTCATCATAATGGTACCCCCAAAAAACAAGAATTTACAATAAAATTGAGAGAATATGGTGAAGACCTATGAGTGACCTTTATATGACCAAAGATGGCGATATGGTAGATGCCATTTGCTGGAAATACTATGCCAAAGGTCAACAAGCGCTTGCTGTTGAACGCGTCTATGCGGCTAATTTGGGGCTTGCAAACTATGGACCCATTTTAAAAGCAGGTATCACGATACTCTTGCCATCTCTCCCCTATCCTAAAGCCACACCAGTGATCAGAATTTGGGGGAGCAAATCATGAAACCTTTTTGCATGGTTCTAGCAAATGGGGAAGACATCACCAAAACGCTCATGGATTATGTTTTATCGATTGAAATTACCGATGAAGCAGAAAACAAAAGTGATCGTATCACCATAGAGCTTGATGACCGTGCACGTGACAGTGATAATGGCTTTTTAGATATTCCCCTTATCGGGACAGTTATTTCCATAACACTTGGCTATGAAGGCGGAAAAAACCGCGATATGGGAGCTTATCTTATTGATGAAATCTCTGTGAGCAGTCCACCGCAAAGCTTAAGTGTTACAGGGCGCGCCGCGTCCATGAACACGTCTTATAGAACCCCCAAAAGCCAATCCTATCACCAGCAAACCCTTGGCAGTATTGTTCAAGAGATAGCAGAGCGTAATGGCTATACAGCAAAGGTTGATCCTTCTCTTGCAAAAATCGTTGTGCGCCATATTGATCAAACATCGGAAAGTGATATGGCTTTTGCCACACGCCTTGCAGGAGAATATGATGCGGTCGCAAAGCCCGTTGATGGCAAACTTGTACTTGCCAAACGTGGTGAAGGCAAAGCCATTACCGGTGAAACACTCCCTATTGTTGTTATTCATGAAAAACACTGTACCTCTTGGGATTTTAAATACAGTGCACGGGATGAAGCTGGTGCAGCCAATGGCTTAGAAACAGATGTGGGAGACGACCAAAAAGCCGCTGCTAATGCACGAGAACCAGAAGAGATTGATGATGATGAAAACTTTATCCATATGGATGAAAGTGACAGAGCAGCACCATCATCATCTGAATCGGAAAGAGCAGAAACAACACCTGAGAAAGAAGAAGACAAAGAGAAAAAAGGCGGTGTTCTTGCAACCTATTATGATGTACGCAGTAGTGAAAAAAAAGAAGTTAAAGTTGGAAAACCGCCGTTTCATGAACTCAAATACACTTATCACAATCAGGCAGAAGCTGTTGCGGCCATTGCCGCTTATCGCAATAAGTCATCACGCGGTAAATCTTCTTTCTCATGTGATATTGGTGGTGATCCCTTTGTGCAAGCAGAAGCAAAGCTTGTTCAGGAGCCCCCTTTTCGCCCCTATATACCAGCAGAATGGCGCATCAAAAGCGTCAAGCACAAACTTGATAAAACGGGCGGTTACACCACAAAAATAGAGTGCGAACTTTTTGATAAAGCGCAAGAAGATGCGGCTGGAAACGTTGCAAACACAACACCAGACAAGGATGATACCCTTGATCCAAACGCTCCACCCGATGCATTATACAATGAAAGCGATGGCGTTATTCATATGGACGAGGAGGATATCAATTAGCAAAAATATCAAAAAATTATCAGAAGCAACTTGACAATGTGGCGACAATATGAATAATCGAATCAGGTGCTTGAAAAACACCTTAAACCAATAGCGGATGGATTGCCGATACAGTCTCTTTTCCGCACATTAAAGGCTTTGACTCATTGTATGTTACACGCATATAATGGCTTTGTCGGGTGTGGTTACGCTATACAATACCTTTGCGGGAAAAGTGTAACGACGGACTTATCGCCGTGTTTTTCAGCGCCCGGCATTCAGAGATGAAATTAGCAAAAATATCAAAAAACTATCAGAAGCAACTTGACAATGTAGCGACAATATGAATAATCGAATCAGGTGCCTAAGAAACACCTTAAATCGATAGCGGATAGATTGCCGACACAATCTCTTCTCCGCACATTAAAGACTTTGACTCATTATATGCTACATGCATATAATAGATTTGTCGGGTGTAGTTACGCTATACAATACTCTTTATGGGGAAAGCGTAACGACGGACTATCGACCGTGTTTCTTAGCGCCCGGCATTCTTCTGGAATGTCAATAAGAAACCTCTAATCGATAGGAGTTCACTATGAACACTCTTATAGAAATTAAAGAACGGGTTATTGATCAGGAAACTGTTCAAACTGTTAACGCGCGTGATTTGCATGCGTTTTTGGAAATAAAGTCTGAATTTAGAAATTGGATTAAAAATCGCGTTAAAGAATGTAAATTTCAGGAAAATATAAACTTTATAACTGCGGTAAATTTTTACCGGGGTGGAAAAATAAAAGAATACCACATTACGTTAGACATGGCTAAACACCTTTCCATGATAGAACGTAATGATAAAGGGCATGAAGCCCGTCAATACTTTATCAAATGTGAGCGGCTTTTGAAACAAGTAGCAACCCCACAAGTTGACTACTCCAAACCCGAAGCATTACTTGGCGTCTTGAATCACTTACAAAATCAAATCGAACAGAAAGATCATACTATTGCTGAATTGACACCAAAAGCAAAAGCTTTGGATGGTTTAAAACGCTCTGATGGTTTGTTTGGTCTTATTGAAGCAGCAAAGATGTTAGAGGTGCAACCAAAGGATTTAACAGATTACTTGCGTAAACATGATTGGGTGTATCGGCGTGCTCCGGGGGCGCCTCTGTTACCTTATCAGGATAAGATCAAGAAAGGATTCATGGATTGCCCTGCGATTACCATTCAAAGACCGGATGGAACAGAAAAGGTGCTGCCTTCAACAAAAATCACACCAAAAGGATTGGCATGTTTGAGAGAGCAAATCTATGGAGGTGTGCAATGAAGGTAGATACTAACTTCTTATGCGATTTATGGATGGCGTTATCACAGTTTTCTAGACATGAAAATATGAGCGACAAAGAGTGTACTGCTTTGGTTGATACTATGAGCGTAGTGGAAAAAGCTTTGATTTTAAAACTTCAAGATGAAGTGCCGAATATACTTAAAATCTTGACAGTTCTAACAGATTTTGGAGATTCAGAACTACCGCATAGCATGGATCCGTTATTGCAAGCTTATGCTCCTACTTTAGAGAGCCCCATTAAAAAGGTTGCTTAAGTACCTCCCTTCCCCATCTTTAAAGGTGGGGAGGTAGTCAAGATGCTTCTTCTAAAGCCGCTTGTTCCTTACAATTATTTTGGATAGGCGTTAAGCTAATCTGCAAATTTAAGGCACTCAAAACACTGAGAAAAGTAGAAAGCCGTGGATCGCCTTTATCACTTAAAGAACGATAAAGAGACTCGCGATTTAGTCCTGTCTCTTGAGAAACAGTTGTCATTCCTTGTTTACGCGCAATAATACCTAATACATGTGCAATATAGCCACTATTTTTGGTTTCTAAAGCATCATCTAATAAGATCTTAAAGTCTTCAGGCGTATTAAAATATTCACTTACATCAAATTTAGTAATTTCCATGTTTCATTTCCTTTACTAATTGAAGGGCTTTTTCGATATCTTTTTGTTGTGTGGATTTATCACCAGCATTTAATAACAAAATGATTTGTTTCCCTTGTTTTACAAAATAAATCCTATAGCCTGGTCCATAATTTATTTTTAGTTCACCAATGCCACGGAAATATTTCACGTCTCCTAGAAGCCCATATTCAAGGCGGAAAATACGTGCAGCAATTTTCTTTTGCACTTGTTTGTCTTTTAACGAGTCTAACCACTCTGTAAAATAGTGTGTTTTTTTAACAATAAACATCTGTAGTTTATATGCTACAGAATAAATAATGTCAAATACATTCTTTTGTTCCAATGAAAAAGCGACATGAGTTTTAACAAGCTATCTTTCCGAATGGGAAAGATGTCAATTTTTTAATCCAGCTCTGCTTTTTGCGGAGCTTTTTTTATGGAGAATCATATGCGAAAAATATCATCAGAAGGGCTAGCACTTATCAAGCAATGGGAGGGCTTGCGTTTAAACGCCTACAAAGATACCATTGGTGTGTGGACAATCGGTTATGGACATACAAACACTGCTGGAAAGCCTTTTATTTACGAAGGTATGACAATCACTGAAAAGCAAGCAGAAGAACTTCTTCGCCAAGATTTGCAACAATTTGAAAATACTATTGAACGCGCTGTTACAGTTTCATTAACGAATGAACAATTCGCGGCGTTAGTGTCCTTTTGTTATAATGTAGGAACAGATGCCTTTTGTAACTCTACACTATTAAAGAAGCTCAATCAAGGTGAATATGAAGCAGTCCCCTTCGAATTGCAAAAATGGACCAAAGCAGGCGGTAAGTGTCTTCAAGGTCTTGCACACCGACGTGCAGCAGAAGCAGGGCTATGGGCGAAAGGGGCTTATGTTTCTTCTAATTATCAAACAGTAGAAACAAAAGCACCAACAGGGGTTTTCAAAGCAGAAGCTCTTGCACCGATTATTGGCTCTTTTTCAGGTCTTGGCGGTTTGTTAGCAGGCAATGGCCCCATCCAATGGGCTTTAGCAACCATTATGATTTTAGCCACATGTGCTGGTATTTTCTTTGTTGCTAAACGCTTTCAGGAGCACCGTCTATGATCTTATGGATAAAAAGAAATCTAATGGTAACAGCTGCGGTTTTAACCGCTTTTTTTATTGCATTAGCAAGAGCCTTTACTCTTGGGAAAAAAGCAGAACAGCAAAAACAAACAGAAAAGGCTTTAAAAGCAGCAACAACACGGATGGAGGTGGAAAATGAAATTAATCAAAAAAGTGATACTGATGTGCGTGCTGCTCTCTCTGACTGGTTGCGCGACAAATAAATATAGCTCTTCTTGTGTTGGTTGGTTGCCAATTTATTTAAAACAGCAAGATCTGAACACCATCAGTTCCAATTTAGCAAGAGAGATCTTAAAGCACAATAAACAAGGTGAACACGTGTGTGGGTGGAAACATGGCTAGAAAAAGAACAAAAGACGATACAGAACTTACAGAAGCAGAAAAAGAAATCCTTCAGGAAATCATCATGACCTATAAAAGTGTAAAAGTGATGTCACGTTATACGAAATGGATTGTACTCATTATACTCTTATTAGCGCTTGATTTTTCACGTATCATGGATGCGTTTGTAAGTATTTTTACACAAAAACCAAATATCCGACTCTAAACATACTCTGAGACGCGCGAAATTCTTTAGCAAATGGTTTCTTAATTTTGCTCGTCTCATGGAGGTGATAGAGAATGCCTTCGCCCATTTAAAACAGTGGATTTCAAAGAATTAAAACTTCACCCCCTCCCCGCTTTTAAAACGGGGAGATGAATCGTGTTTTAAACTAAGCGGCTTTTACGACAGATCTTGCTAAAACCTGCTTTGCTTCTTTAATTAAGGCTTTATATTTTCTGTTCTCTTCATCTACTCTGAAGGCATCAAGAAGGCGAACATGAATTGGACCCAGAAGATACAAAACTTTTTCACCAGCGTTCATACCTTCCCAATAACTTGGTAAGTCAAAACGTTTATCTTCATAATCAGTAGATTGGTTTCTTAGTTTCTTTTCACACTCAATAAAGTAACGGCGTGCTTGCCTACCTTTCTCATTGCGTTCAACCATGGAAAGTTCTTTCGCCATGTCTAAGGTGAGGTGATATTCTTTGCTGATAACATTTTTACGTTTCCCAATTTTGGGAAGCGTTAAAATATAGTCTTTTCCCTCTTCAAATTCATACTGATTAATGCGGTTCGTAATCCAAGTAGCAAAACGTTTTCCTATTGCCAAAAACGTATGCAATTCACGCGCATTAACAGTTTTAACAGTTTGCTGATCAATGACTTGTTCTGATATTTTTATAAGAATGTTCATAATGAACTCCTATCGATTAGAGGTTTTTGATTGACACTCCATAAGAGTGCCGGGCGCTCAAAAACACGGTCGATAGTCCGTCGTTACGCTTTCCCCATAAAGAGTATTGTATAGCGTAACTACACCCGACAAAGTCATTATATGCGTGTAACATACAATGAGTCAAAGCCTTTAATGTGCGGAGAAAAGATTGTTTCGGTAATCTATCCGCTATCGATTCAAGGTGTTTTTGAGGCACCTGATTCGAAAATACACATTACAGAAATAATGTCAAGCCTTTCCTGATATAAAAGACGCCCATTGTTCTAAGAGGATACGGCGTTGCTCTAAAAAATCTGTCCGCATATAAGCTTTCGTCACTGAACTCCCAACTGTATGTGCAAGAACAGTTTCGGCAATCTCAAATGGTGTTGACGTTGTCTCTGCTATCCAATCCCGTAAGCTTGAACGAAAACCATGGGGACGATAAGTCAAACCACAAACTGTCATATACTTTGCCATGGTAGCATCAGAAATGGGGTTGCCTTTAAGACCTGAAAAGAGAAAACCTTTTTTCTCAAAAGGGAGAGATTTTTCAATCACTTTCAAAGCTTCACGACTTAATGGCACGCGAAAGTCTGAAACTTTCCCTACAATACCTTTCATGTTTTCTTTTGGTATCGTCCATATATTTTTGTCAATTTGTTCAAGGCGCAAATAGCGCAATGGATATGACCGTGCTCCCGTCAAAATGAGTAACTTCAGTGCTAAATTTGAAAGGATATCATCCTTTAAGTTTTGATAAAAAACCGGCACTTCTTGCCATGGCATAGCAGGAATATTTGTTGATGTCGCACGTGGTTTTCCTAAAAGAGCGCGTGCTTTCATACAAGCCTGTAAATCAACATCTAAACCAAGAGCCGCAGCATATTTCAAGCAAATATTGATACGGTTAAGTGCTTTTCGCGCTGTATCTGCTTTTTCATGCCAAAGGGGTGCGAGAACATTGCGAATGATATTGGCTGTTAATTTTTCTATAGATAAATTACCTATGTGTGGAATAACGTGCAACTCTAGTGGAGAAAACCAGCGGCCGTTTTTGCCTTCATTTTTCAACTCTGCTTTTTTGCTTTCAAAAGCCGCTTTTGCAATTTCTTGGAAGATATTGCTTTGCTGTTTGAAAATAGTCTGTTCGCGAAAGACAATAGGATCATTGCCTTCTTTGAGAATATCACTATAATGTCTAGCAAGTTCGCGCGCTTCTTTTAAAGAGAGTTTTGCAACAGGACCAAGTCCCATTTCACGGCGCTTATTGTGGTGCGTATAGCGAAAAAACCAAGAGCGTGTATTGTCTTTTCGAACATTCAACCATAGCCCTGCCCCGTCACAATATTTACCTTGTGGAGACGACTTTACGAATGATGCTGATAACCGATGAATCGCCCTCACTTAACGTCCCCTCTCGTCCACCTTTTCAGGCATTGCTCGTCCACCTTTTTTGGTCCACCTTTTAGACCACCTTAAATTTTTGATTTGAGATTTTTTCTTTAATACTTAATTTTTTTATTGAATCATAAAAAGCTATAGACATCAATACATCCTTGCGCATCTTTACGTAATTTGATTCTTGCTAATAAAGCCTGCCTTGCCGGCATGCGGCACCGTTTTGTGTTTTTAAATTAAAATAGAGAGATTTACTTAGTATAGACAATATTGCTTAGTAAAAAAGTGAATAAAAATGAAACATTGGATAGCTGTAATTTCTCGAGCCCACGCACGCCTTGCAGCAGAATTTGGCTTTCTTCAAGTCTGTCATGGTAAAGCTGGTCCACTTCGAAAAACATCTAAGGGAGATGAAGCCTTCATTTACTGTCCACGGAGCAAAATAGGCACTGGGCAGGTTCTTCAAACAATAGAGTTTCAGTGTATATTTAAAGATGATCACATTTATCAAGTGGAGCAAGCGCCTGATTTTATACCTTTTCGAAAAGATGTTATTTTTAATAAACAAGCACAATCTGTTATTTTAAAAGAGATTCAAGATCTTGATTTTTTAACTAACTCCCATTGGGGGATGTTAGCACGACGAGGTTTTTTTGAAATTACAGCTTATGATGCAGCCCGAATTCGCGAAGCAATGGGAATTCATGATGGCTAATTATTCAACTGCTTTTGTTATTTTTTATTTCTGATAAAATGTCTAAAAGATTTCTTTAAGAAACTTGAATGTCTCCATTTGACTAAAGCATAGTCTAAAATAGATAAAAAAATAACTTATGTATATATTTGATTTTATTACCGTTACTGTATCTTCAATGACAACTTTGACATTATCCTTTTGTGCATTTAAACATAATGATTTGTAAAAAAGGGAGTTCTCATGTTTAAATGGACACATAGCGAAGAAATTAATACAGAGGCAAGTGCTGAGCAAGTTTGGGCTATGTGGGAAGACGCGGCAACTTGGCCTTGTTGGGATCACGAACTTGAGTGGGTAGAACTTCTTGGTGCTTTCAAAACAGGAACTGTAGGACAAATGAAACCTAAAAAAGGACCAAAAGTAATCTTTACACTTGATAAAGTTATAAAAAACGTTTGTTTTTCCGATTATGCTAAACTTCCTTTTACGCGCATGACTTTTGATCATGAGTATATTAGTTCAAAAAAATCTGGTTCTTCAAACAATAAAATTCGTCATACAGTAACTATGTATGGCATACTTTCTCCCTTGTTTGGAATGATTATTGGATCAAAAATAAGGCTACATCTTCGTGATGCCATGATTGAAATGAGCCGTCGTGCTCTTACTGAAAATAAAACTATCCCCTAGCTATACTCATTCACAAAAAATTTGATGTTTCTTCAGAAGAGATGATGTAGGGGTTATCACTTACATTAGAATGAGGTGGTTGAGCAGTTGGTATTTGACAATTCAATTATCCACGGAACGTTTTTCAGTTACTCGTTTAAATCTGATGAAACCATTAAAAATTTTTTTTGCACTCATGAATAAAAACGATTATTGGAGCACTCGAGGATTTAAGATTAAAGTTAACTATTATTCCTAATCTGTTATTGGTTCAATTCTAAATCGTGTCTGCCTTACAAAATGTAAAAAAGCAAATTTGAAAAATTGAAATTAAAGAAAATTTGTAACATATTGTGTCTTTTCGAAAAGAAATTTAAAAGAAAAAAGTGCATGGATGGTGTGTAATTTTTAGCGAGAAGTATATAAGAGTTGTATTTTTTATAAATTCGCCAAATTGCTTATCCATGTAAATAATGAATATTTGAGGGAGTTTATAATGACTGACAAAAACCAGATTGATAAAGCTACTTCGTTGGTTGAAGCGGCAAAGCGTTCTGGGGCAGATGCTGCTGATGCTGTTGTCGTTCGTGCACATTCTACCAGTGTATCGGTTCGTTTTGGAAAAGTCGAAGCAACAGAAGCTTCAGAGAGCAATGATTTTACATTAAGAGTTTTTGTTGGAAAAAAAGTAGCGAGTGTTTCTGCTAATTTAGCAGTTTGTCCGCACAAACTAGCAGAACGTGTTGTTGCTATGGCAAAAGCTTCTCCTGATAATTTATTCGAAGGTTTGGCAGATAAAGAGTATCTGGTTAAACATCCTAAAGATCTTGACCTTTTTGATGATTTTGTTCCACATGGTCATTTTCTAACAGAAGATGCTTTGAAAATGGAAGCGGCAGCTCTTGATATTAAAGGAGTGAGCAATTCTGGTGGAGCCGTTACATCTTATGGCCATAGTGGATTTGTTTTGGTGACCAGCGATGGTTTTTGTGGAGCTTACCATTCTAGTGGTTTTTCACGTTCTTGCAGTGCACTTGCTGGTAAAGGGACAGCAATGGAACGTGATTATGATTATACAACTGCCTTACATTTTTCTGATTTGGAAGCAGCAGAAACTGTAGGAAGAAATGCAGGAGTTGGAGCAGTTCGACGTTTGGGAGCAGTACGTGCTGCTACGGGGGTTGTAGATGTTATTTTTAATCCGCGTACGGCTCGCGGAATTGCTGGACATATCGCATCTATGGTGAATGGAGCATCTGTAGCTCGTAAAACAAGTCTTTTACAAAATCTCTTGGGAAAAGCGGTAATGAAACCAGATGTTAATGTGACAGACCAGCCTTTAAGATTGCGTGGGAATGCTTCTCGTCCCTTCGATGGAGAGGGAGTAGAGGGAAAAACATTGAATATTATTGAAAATGGTATTTTAAAAAACTGGCTTCTTTCATCGTCTTCAGCGCGTGAATTAGGGCTTGAAACCAATGGTCATGGCGTACGTTCGGCATCATTGGTTCAACCAGCGAGTACCAATTTTGCTATTGAACCAGGTTTAGTATCACCTAGCGATATGATAAAAGATTTGCAAAGTGGGTTTTATGTGACAGAATTATTCGGACATGGCATTGATTTTGTGACGGGACAGTATAGCCGCGGTGCTTCTGGTTTTTGGATTAAAAATGGTGAAATCTCTTACCCTGTAAGCGAAGTAACTCTGGGTTCTGATCTGCTCCATATGCTGGCGCATTTAATGCCTGCGAACGATATTGATCGGCGTTATAGTACAGCAGCTCCGACTTTATTAATTGAAGGGATGACACTTGCAGGAAAATAAAACGCATCATTCTTCTGATTTAAATCTTTTGCTTGATGTTTGTCGAGAAGCAGGAGATTTAGCAATGAAGTATTTTGGATGTGCGTTAGACGTTTGGATTAAAGAAGGCAATTCACCAGTCAGTGAAGCAGATTTTGCAGTTGATCATTTTTTAAAAGAAAAGCTTCTTAGAGAACGCCCGAATTATGGATGGATTTCAGAAGAAACAAAAGATGATCGAGAACAAAGAGTGTATGAGCGTTACTTTGTGGTTGATCCTATTGATGGAACGCGTGGTTTTCTTTCTGGCAGCACCTATTGGTGTGTTTCGGTTGCTATTATTGAAAATGGGCGTCCTATCGTGGGTGTCGTGCAATGTCCAGCTCAAGGAGATGTTTATGCAGCTGTTGCTGGTCGAGGAGCAACATTAAACGGTATAGCGCTTCCTCTTTTAGCATCTCAGATTAACGGTAAGTATAAAATCTCAATTGATAAATCATTAATACAAAAGTTGCCGGAGGATTTTCGTAATAAAATCAGTTTTTATTACCACATTCCCTCTCTTGCGTATCGTATTGTTCTTGTTGCTCAAGACGAAATTGATATTGTGTTGGTTCGCCCCGATTGCCATGCATGGGATATTGCCGCTGCCGATCTTATTTTACAAGAATGCGGAGGGCGTTTTCTATCGTTTGATGCACCTGTTATATCTTACGGAATTGAACCTTATCAATATGGGCTTTTAATTGCTGGTAAAAATAATTGCGTTCAAAATATGATAGATGTTGTTCGTAAAGCAAAGTTAGTTTAATCACATAAAAAACAGGCTAAAATTTCTTAATGATATGGAGGCACATATGACTGAAGTAAACGAAAAAAAGCAATATTTGCATCTTGTATTCGGTGGGGAATTAAAAAATCTTAATAGCAATCAATTTAAGAATATTAATGATTTAGATGTGGTTGGTATTTTTCCAGATTATCAATCAGCTCAAGAAGCATGGCAGGCGAAAGCACAAAAAAGTGTAGATAATGCGTTACAACGTTACTACATCGTAGACTTGCATCGCCTTCTTGAAACTGAAACCAGCGATATACAATGAAATTTAAATATCTGATCATTATTTTCTTGAATGATGCGAACGGGGAAAAATTGAATTTTTTAGATTATACTTAAGATGAGTGAAAAAATTCAGAAAAAGGAGCAGTGTATTTTAAAATACTTTTGGCAAAAGAACCAATATTCACTGATAAAGGCATAGCTTGTATAATTTTTTATATGAAGGGGCCGTGTGCGTTTTGTTTATTGGACAAATCTGCAATTGAAAAGCTTAGATAATGTTATGAAAATACCAAGCCTTTATAATTTATTTCTTAATCACTTTTTTGCATACACAGCATATTATGGAGTTCTTTCTTTGTGCTTAAAGTAAAAAAGTTTTTGCTATATTTTTTGTTTTGTTCATTCAGAAATAAATGCACCATTTGCAAAAATGAAGGCTTAAACTTGTTTATGGTTTGAGAAGATAAAGTAAAACGCCTTATATTTACAAGTATGGATACGAGAACTCTTAACGCCAAAAATGTTCTTAAACTTAACAAAAAATACTATAATTGTGGATATAAAACACCTAAAATTAGAAAAGAGATTATTTTATTAGCCAAATTATTTACCTGTCCTATTTACTTTGTGTACATGCATTTTCATGAGAAAAGATTCTTGAAAAAACATGACATAAAATTGTGATTCTGCTTTTTAAATTATTCTCATGAATAAAGCACGCTTTGTTGCCTAAAATATGAGGTATTTTGCTTATTTGCTAAAAGAAAAATCGGAGTCTCATGAAAAGGAGTGATAAATCGTTAATAAAAAAACTCACAAACGTCTCAAAATAAGTGAATGAGGTAGTTTTAATAATGGAACTAAAGGCACAAGCAGCTTTTTTAATCTATCGGATAGTTGGTTTTTGCTTACGTCCTGTTGTACCTTTTTATTTGCTTTTTCGTACTATTCGTGGAAAAGAAGAGCAAGGACGTCAAAAAGAACGTTTGGGTAAGGGCCATAAAATACGACCTCAAAGCCCACTCATTTGGTTGCATGCAGCAAGTGTTGGAGAAACACTTGCTCTTGTTCCGCTTATTGATTACATTTTATTATTGAAAATCAGTGTATTGTTGACAACCTGTACTGTAACTTCCTCTTCTCTTGTGAAAAAAAAATTTGGTAATCGGTTAATTCATCAATATGCTCCATTGGATTTAGATTTGGCAGTGCGCCGTTTTCTTAGTCATTGGAAGCCGGATTTAGCATTGATTTGTGAATCAGAGATTTGGCCTGTGCGTATTAAAGAACTTGCTAAAATGCATATTCCACAGATTTTGGTTAATGCCCATATGTCTAAACGTTCTTTTCAAGCTTGGAAAAAACGTCCTGTTCTTGCCAATTATATTTTTAAGAATATTGATCTAGCTATTGCTCAGAATGACAGAGATGTCACTTATTACCATGCCCTTGGGGTAAAGTCTGTTGCACTTTCTGGTAATCTTAAGGCCGATATTGTACCAGTTGAAGATCAAACATTACTTACGTATTACCGTCGTGCTCTCGGTAACCGTCCAGTTTGGGCAGCTATTTCAACCCATGAAGGGGAAGAAGAAATCGCTTTTGAAGTCCATAGGATTCTTAAAGATTATTTGCCAGATTTATTAACAATTATTGTTCCCCGTCATCCTGAACGCTTAGAAGATCTTCTCAAAAAGTGTAACAATGAGAATTTGCGTTTTGTTCGTAGAAGCAGCAATGCTGTTCCAGATAAAAATACGGACATTTTGTGGGGCGATACAATCGGGGAAATGGGGCTTTTTCTTCGCTTATCAAAAGTCTCTTTCATTGGGAAGTCGTTATGTGGAGATGGTGGACACAATCCATTGGAGCTAGCTTTATTTGGTTCAGCTATTTTGACAGGACCTCATGTCTCAAATTTTCAAGAAATGTTTGAACAATTCTTAACACATGAAGCAGCATATATGATCCAAGATACAAAACAGCTTGCTATTCAGGTATATAGACTTTTAACAGATGAAATATTACGACAAGAAATGACAAATAAAGCCTATGAAATAGCAACGGGGATGGCGGGTGCACTTGAACGTACATTAAAGATTCTTGATCCATTTTTGCAACCTCTTGTAATACAAACAGGTTTAAGTCAGCGTCAGGAGGGAACATGAGGTTTAACACACCTCATTTTTGGTGGAAAGATAGAAGCTTTTTGCGTTTTTTATTAGCACCAATTTCTTGGGGATATGGTTATTTTTCACGATGTCGTATGACAAGACAGTCTCCTATTATCAATCTTCCAGTTTTGTGTATTGGCAATTTTACATGTGGTGGTGTAGGTAAAACGCCTGTTGTCATTGCTTTTACTCAAGTAGCTAAAGAGCTTGGTTTCGTACCTGGTGTTGTCTCACGTGGTTATGGTGGAAGGGTTAAGGGGGTGCATCTTGTCAATGAGAAGCATGACAATGCACATGATGTTGGAGATGAAGCACTTTTACTTGCACGGCATACTTTTGTTGCTGTATCACCCGATCGTCATGCGGCAGCGCAACGACTCAAGCAAGAAGGATGTGATTTTATTTTAATGGATGATGGGTTTCAAAGCCGCCGTCTTTATATGGATTATTCATTGCTTGTTGTAGATACGATGCGTGGTTTTGGGAATGGAGCTGTTTTCCCAGCAGGACCTTTGCGTGTACCATTAAAAACACAGTTTTCTTTGATGGACAGTGTTTTATTGATTGGTCATTGGGATGCGCGTGATAAAATTTCTTCTCTTGTCACTTCTACTGGGAAACCTGTACATTACGCTCATTTTAAATCATTAGCATCTGATAATGTTGCAGGAAAATCATTTTTGGCATTTGCAGGTATTGGCAATCCAGATAAATTTTTCCAATCAATTAAAGAGTTATGCGGTCATGTCGTGCAAACTTACTCTTATCCGGACCACTATTTTTTTACCGATACAGATTTAAAAAATCTCGCACAAAAGGCTAAAATGCATAATTTATGGCTAGCTACAACGGCTAAGGATTATGCACGCATACAGTCAAGGAGTGCACAAAAAGATTTAAAAAATCTTGTTGTTTTTGATGTTACAGTTAATTTTTCTCAAGAAGATTTCTGCCGTATGCTACTTGAAAAAGTCATAGCACGTTTTAAAGAACGAAAACATTCCCTTTAAGAGGCAGTTTTGAAAACAACCCTTGGACTTTATTGTTTCTAACCAATTATTTTTTTTGTGCTTTTAACAATTGATTGAGATATGGATTGCATTCAAGTTCGCGATGATAAGAAATCTCACAACTAGCATATGCTTCTTGGCGGTGATGGTTCCAATATTTTAAATCGTCTATCGGGATTTTTTGCCCGCTAACGGCACAGAGGGTATAAGTTCCATATTCTATAATTTTATATCCATTATTAGAATAATGAATTTTTGCTTCACGTTCATCACTAGAAAACATTCTTCATAATCCTTTCCTGTTTGTATGAGCGATAATCCAAGTAAAGTGTCATAAAATGTCTTATACAGTCGAGAATGAATTAAAAAAATATTTCTTTCTTGCCAAAATAATGCGTGATAACTATTTTCTACCGAAAAGTCTCTCTATATCAGCCAATTTAAGTTCAATATAAGTAGGACGACCGTGATTACATGTGCCTGTATTTGGTGTCGCTTCTATTTGTCGTAACAGTGCATTCATTTCTTCGGGACGTAAAAGGCGCCCTGACCGTATTGAGCCATGACAAGCCATCGTTGCTGCAACATAATCAAGCATTGCTTTTAAATTATCTGTCGTATCATATTCCGCGGCCTCGTCTGCGAGATCCTTAATGAGGGCTTGTACGTTGATTTCTCCTAACATGGAGGGTGTTTCACGCACAACGATTGCACCAGGTCCAAATGGTTCTATGCCTAAACCAAATTTCTGCAAAGCATCTTTATGCGTTAAAAGGCATGTCGCGTCTTCTTCAGAGAGTTCTACAATTTCAGGAATAAGTAGCAATTGTGAAGGAAGCGGTTTGGAATAAAGCGCATTCTTGAGCGCTTCATAAACCAATCGTTCGTGAGCAGCATGCTGATCAACAATAACCAAACTATCTTGGGTTTGAGCAATAATATAGTTTTTATGGATTTGTGCTCTGGCAGCTCCTAGTGGATAAGATAATTCTTCTTGTGAAACTATAGTATTTGGAATGTAGGCATCACCACTTGGCGTATCTAAGCCCTCCATAAGAGGAGTCGCATTTTCTTTAAAACCAAAAGAGCTGTTAGTATCCAATGGTTGATGAATCATTGATGCGGATGAAAAATGATAAGGTTGTGGGCTGTAAGAAGAAGCCGGCTGTGGGTTCTTTGAATTTGCCAATGGCTGTTGTGTTTGAAATGCCGCCAACATTGCTTCAGAACGCGTTGATGTAGGACGAACACCCGTTTGATGCAATGCTTCATGAATTGCGCCAACAATTAAACCGCGAATGAGCCCAGAATCACGGAAACGTACATCGGCTTTTGTCGGGTGAACATTAACATCGACATCGGCGGGTGGTAGATCAATAAAAAGAATGGAGACAGGATAACGATCCCGCGTCATGACATCAGCATAAGCTCCTCGAATCGCCCCCCAGAGGAATTTATCACGCACTGGACGCCCATTAACATAAGCAAATTGATGAAGGCTATTACTACGGTTGAAGGATGGCAAACAAGCAAACCCTGTCAAACGGACTGATTCGCGTTCAGCATTAAGTGCGATACTGTTGGGAGCAAATTCTTTACCCATAATTTGTGTAATACGTTGTAATTGTCCTTGGGTATTATTTTGCGTAGCAGGCAATTCCATAGAAGTTCTGTCTGATCCTGAAAGAGAAAAGCGGATATGCGGAAATGCAATAGCAATTCGTTTAATCATATCGGTAATGGCATTCGTTTCAGCCCGATCAGTTTTCATAAATTTTAGCCGTGCTGGAGTAACAAAGAAGAGGTCACGAACTTCAACGATCGTTCCAAGATTTGCGGCCGCCGGTTTCGGTCCAACAATTTTTCCTGCTGTGACAATAATTTCAGTAGCATTATCAGCATCTTGCGTTCGTGAAATTAATTTAAGTTTAGCAACAGAACCAATAGAGGGTAAGGCTTCTCCTCTAAATCCTAAGAAGCAGATATTATGCACATCATCAGTAATTTTTGAGGTACAATGGCGAGAAACTGCTAAAATTAACTGATCTGCCGGAATACCACAGCCATTATCACTCACCTTTATAAAATTTTTTCCACCGTTTGCTGTAACAATTTCAATTCGAGTCGCTCCAGCGTCAATGGCATTTTCAACAAGCTCTTTGACAACATTTGCTGGCCGTTCAATAACTTCGCCGGCGGCAATTTGATTAATGATATTTTCGCTAAGATGGCGTATGGTCATCATAAATTATAACAAGATTCCTGCAAATTCTACATGAGTTTTAAATTATGATAACATTATTTGTGTAACATTCAAGAATGGGAGAGTGTGTAAGATATTATTCTTAAAATAACTCTTATTTACTTTCAAAGAATGTTGACCAAGTGCTGTTTCATTGTTTGTGATACTCTATGATTGACTATAGTAGAAAATTGATTGGCAAAATCAGAGAGGAATAGTTTTTATCACCTTAAAACAGCTTGTTAAAATAGCTTGCGCTAATCAATCATCTGAGCCAAAAAGAAATGTAGTAAAAATGGAAAGCAAAACATATGGTGCGTGTAAGCGGTATCCTTGCAGATAATGATATACAAGCTTTGATTGATAATGACATTCTCAAAGCTCTTTGGCCATTTGATGCAACCCAAATACAACCCGCGAGTCTTGATCTTCGTTTAGGGGAAAAAGCTTATCGTATACGGGCTTCCTTTATGCCGGGGCTTGATGTAAAAGTTTTAGATAAGCTCGAACGGTTAAAGTTGCATGAATTTGATTTGCAACACGGGGCTGTCTTGGAAACAGGTTGTGTTTATATTGTTCCTCTTTTAGAAAATTTAGCTTTACCAGAAATCTTATCAGCAGTTGCCAATCCTAAAAGTTCTACGGGACGATTAGATATTTTTACGCGTGTGATTACAGATAATGCTCAGGAATTTGATAAAATTTGTGCAGGTTATCATGGTCCACTTTATCTTGAAATTAGTCCACGGACATTTCCAATTTTGGTACGTACTGGTTCACGTTTATCTCAGCTCCGGTTTCGCAAGGGATACAGTTATTTAAATGAAAATGAGCTGCATGCTTTGCATAGAGATGAAACACTGTTATCGGATGATATGCCTAATATTAGCAAAGATGGTATTGGACTTTCCATTAATTTGAAGGGAGACGAAAACGGGCTGGTGGGCTATCGTGCTAAACACCATACAAGTGTTATTGATATTGACAAACGCGCTGTTGCTCAAGTTCTAGATTTTTGGGAACCTCTTTTTGACCGTGGTCAAAGAGAACTGATTCTTGATCCTAACGAGTTTTATATTTTAGTCTCGCGAGAAGCTGTCCATGTTCCTCCGCTTTATGCCGCTGAAATGACCCCCTTTGATCCCTTGGTTGGTGAGTTTAGAGTGCATTATGCAGGTTTTTTTGACCCAGGATTTGGGCATATGGAAGCAGGTGGGAAAGGGGCAAAAGCAGTTTTGGAAGTGCGTAGCCATGAAGTCCCATTTATTTTGGAGCATGGCCAAATTATTGGCCGTTTAATCTATGAACACATGCTTAACCGACCGTTAGCGCTTTATGGACATGATTCTGGATCACATTACCAAGCACAGAGATTAAAGTTATCTAAGCATTTTAAATAATTTTGAAAATATGGATTTCGATAAGATATACTTAGGAAGTGTATTTGCCAAAAAGGCATGTTGATTTTATTAAGTCACGCCCTTTGTATATGATTAATTTATGTAATATGAGCAGAAAATTGCTCAACCAAAGAAGATATTCTTTGTTAGTACCTAATAATATTCAAAGTTTTTTTAAAATGCCCTATATCAATTATGAGCGCGTATTTTGATAAACTTCGATGAAGAGGGAACTTAGCTAAGTTTTGGATACATTCAATGACTTGATTTTTAGTTCTATTAACGGCTTTTTTATTTTTATGAACTGGTGGTTTGTATTCGATGAGAGACTACATACTCTTATGGGTTATGATGTATGGCATCTTTGTAGGGGGGATTTCTTTAAAATTGCGATAAGTAACTGAAGCGATATCCCTTAGAGGATTCTTGGTTACATGAGGTGTATCATCTCAATTCTTGAGATAGATAATTAACAACGTATATGTATATATTATTGCTGATTGAAGGTAAATACTATGAGATTCTAAATCTCAAAAAGAGAAATAAAGGCGTTGTTTTCATCTATTTGTTTTTTTGAGTTGCAATCTCTGTTACCTACATCTATCGAATGGCGTGTTTTGTTGAGATTCCTCATGGAACACATGCGGGTTAGAGCTTATTGATTTAGAGTGTTTTCGTTTTTCATTCAGAAACAATGGTACTATTCATGATTATTTCCTCAACACTTGATTATCGCAAAGCAGCAAAACGTCGTCTGCCTCCTTTTCTTTTTCACTATATCGATGGGGGAGCTTATGCTGAAGAAACGTTGCGACGTAATTATACAGATCTTCAAGCACTTGCACTGCGTCAAAGAATTTTGAGAGAGGTTGGTGAAGTTGATCTTTCAACTAAGCTTTTTGATCAAACACTGAATTTACCGATTATACTTGCACCTGTTGGGTTAACGGGCATGTATGCACGCCGTGGTGAGGTACAAGCTGCACGTGCAGCCGTTGCAAAAGGTATTCCCTTCACCCTATCCTCAGTTTCAGTTTGCTCCATTGCAGAAATCCAGAAGGCAGTCGGAAGTGCATTTTGGTTTCAACTTTATGTGCTCAAAGATCGTGGATTTATGCGTGATGCATTAGAGCGAGCTTGGGCATCTGGTGTGCGCACATTAGTTTTTACAGTTGATATGCCGGTTCCTGGTGCGCGTTATCGTGATGCGCATTCAGGAATGTCAGGACCTTATGCGGGGTTACGCCGGATTTTACAAGCTTTTACCCATCCATATTGGGCTTGGAATGTTGGTATTATGGGGCAGCCGCATGATCTTGGCAATGTTTCCACTTATCTCAAAAAGAAAGTTGCATTGGATGATTATGTTGGTTGGCTTGGTGCAAATTTTGATCCATCAATTGGTTGGTCTGACCTACAATGGATTCGGGATTTTTGGAAAGGAAAAATGATTTTGAAAGGTATACTTGATCCAGAAGATGCACGTGAAGCAGTGCGGTTTGGTGCGGATGGTCTCGTTGTTTCTAATCATGGTGGGCGTCAACTTGATGGTGTATTATCAACTGCACGAGCATTACCAGCAATTGCCGAGGTGATAAAGGGTGATTTGGCTATTTTAGTGGATTCTGGTGTTCGTTCTGGCCTTGATGTTGTACGCATGATAGCTCAAGGTGCGGATGCCGTTATGATTGGTCGTGCTTTTGTTTACGCGCTTGCAACAGCGGGTGAGAAAGGTGTTGCTCATCTCCTTGATCTTTTTGCAAATGAAATGCGCGTAGCTATGACGTTGACCGGTGTACAAACAGTTAAAGAGATTACGCGTGAGAGTTTAGTGAATACAGATGCTTTGCAATCATGAGGAAAGTGCGCTGTACTATCTTTGGAAAAAGAGAGTTTTTTCATTAAAAATAGGAAAAGCGCAGTTTCGTATGCCTATCTGTCTTGTTTTCTTTTCACATCCTCAGTGAGTGATATTATTTTTTAACTGACGAGTATATTTAGATGCAATTTAACATTTTTATATATTATTTCATTGCTAACACAGTTTTCGTTATACCTTCTCGACTTATTCCATAATGTGCTAAAACATCTAATTGGCTTCCATTACAAATTGGTTCATCGGGTATTCCTAACGATACAAATCTACATGCAATACCGTATTCCATAAGTAATCTTGCAATGGCATCTCCAAGCCCTCCGTTAATGCTATGCTCTTCACAAACAATGACAGAACGGTGGGATTTGCAAAATTCTAATAGAGATGAGTTATCTAAAGGGCGAATTGTTGGTACACTGACAACTGTTGGTATAATTTCATATTTTTTGAGTTCTTCAGCCGCATCAAGACAAATCTGAACGGTCTCACCAGTGGCAAGTAAGAGAATATCTTTTCCCTTTTGTATAACAGAAGCTTTATTGATATCTATTTTTGAAGAATCTCTATGAATATTTTTAACTGCACGC
The DNA here is from genome assembly GCF_000273375.1 of Bartonella birtlesii IBS 325. Classification (NCBI taxonomy): domain Bacteria; kingdom Pseudomonadati; phylum Pseudomonadota; class Alphaproteobacteria; order Hyphomicrobiales; family Bartonellaceae; genus Bartonella; species Bartonella birtlesii. The sequence continues at coordinate 802,248 of NZ_CM001557.1, read as the reverse complement.
TTTCCTAAACGTATATAAGCAGGCATAAGACTGCTTAACGTCGAAAGAATTGCAGCCTCCGTTTCTTTATTATCCGCAGGAGCAATGATGCGTATGTTAGGAATAGCACGAAGTGAAGCAAAATCAGAAATAGCATGATGTGTAGCCCCCAGTGCCCCATAGCTAATACCGGCACTAATGCCAATTAATCGAACAGGATTTTCACAATAAGCGACATCTACCTTTATTTGTTCAAGTGCACGCGTTGTCAAAAAACAAGCCTGAGAGACCACAAATGGCTTTTTTCCACATGAGGCAAGACCAGCCGCAACGCCTACCAAATTTTGTTCCGCAATTCCAACTTCTACAATACGCTTTGGATAGTACTTTGCGAATTGGTCAATCTTCCCAGATATTCGTGAATCAGCTGTTAAAACAACAATATCTTTATCAAATTGCGCTATTTTTATAAGAGTTTTATTCAAAATTTCGAGGTTTGAAAACTTCACGGCAGTTTGTGTTTCTTGATGATAATTATCCATATTCATGCTCTCATTAATTGAATTTTTGTCTTAATTTCATTGACAGCAAGATTATATTCTTCATCTGTTGGAACTTTATGGTGCCAAGTTATGTCATTTTCCATGTAGGAAATTCCAGAGCCCTTTATTGTGTTCATAAGTATTACTGTTGGTTTGTCCTTATAAGATGGAGGAGAACCTAAAGATGTCTTCAGTTGTGTTATATCGTGACCATCAATTTCTACAACATGCCAGCCAAAACTTGTAAATTTATCTGCTAAGGGCTCTGTTTTCATTAAGATATCAGTCGTATCAGTAATTTGTAGCCGATTTCTATCGACAATTGCTATAAGATTACTGAGTTTATAATGCGCTGAAAATAGTACAGCCTCCCAGATGGATCCCTCTGTCATTTCACCATCGCCAAGAAGCACAAAAACACGGTAAGATTGAGAATTAAGCTGTCCAGAAAGAGCCATTCCTGCACCAAGAGATAAGCCATGACCAAGAGAGCCTGTGCTTTGCTCGATGCCAGGGACTTTTTTGGTTACATGGCCTATAAAATTTGAACCGAATTTTAAATAAGTATCGAGAAGTTTAGGATCAAAATATCCCATTTCTGATAATACAATATACAATGCTTCAACCGCATGTCCTTTACTTTGAACATAACGATCGCGATTAATATCATGGATACGCGTTGGATTTATTTGAAGAATATATTTGTATAAGATATAAATGAAATCAATGCAGGAAAGACTACTAGCTATGTGACCAGATTTCGCTCTTTTAATGAGATCAAGTATTTTAAGTCGTAAACGGAGAGAACAAATCGCATCGTAAATATCTGCTTTATTACTTGCATAAGCCATACTCTCCCCCTCAGAAAATTTATAAAATAATCCCTTTAAATCGCGATTTTATGGCTACTGACTAGAAGATCATTTAAGCCATTCCATATATCTTTAGATGTATTGTGTACAGAAAAAAGCATGCATACCAGCAAGTAATTGTACAGTAGTTATGCAAAAATAGTAGTATAAAAGCTTTCCACATCTTTCATTGGCTAAAAAACAACCGCCCCATAAGAAAAGTGCAATGTAAAAAGATGTACAGAATAATTTTTCTCATTCTATCGGATAAAAACGAAAATTTTCACAAGTTTAAAACTATGATCGCAGTTTATAAAAACGTATTGCTGTCTCACCATAAAAACGCTCATCATCTAGATAAAATATATCAGGTAAATGAATCATTGCTTCCTTCTTTTCTTCAAGTACAAAGAGTGTATCAGCTTTTGCCCACCCTCCTCTCACAGCCGCAACAAAAGCACGCTCACCTAAACAATAGCCATAAGGAGGATCTGCGCAAATAATATCAAATGGAAGCATTGTCCCAATATCGCCTAGTTTTGTCGCATCACGACGCAAGATCCGCCCAATTGACTGCAATTCAAAAGCTTCAATATTTTTTTGAAGCAGTCCACGCCCCTCAACTGAATTTTCAACAAAAACAGCCGCTTTTGCACCACGAGATAAAGCCTCTATGCCTAAAGCACCAGTACCTGCAAAAAGATCAAGAATACGTTTGTTTGTCCAAAATTGTTCTTCTCGGCTCGCAAGAATATTGAAAAGGCTTTCACGCGTACGATCACTAGTTGGGCGAATTGATTGACCCACAGGCGCAAACAAAACACGCCCAGCAAATTTACCGCCGACGATTCGCACGTGGTCCTCTAAATCGCTTTGTTGTTTTTGCATCACCGCTATACGCTTTAGATTTTTTCATGGCAGGACCATCAAATGATTTAGCTTTTCGCTTACTCTCAAAAGAACGCTCATCGTAATTGCCTTTTACAACCTTTTCTTCTTTCTTTAATAGATGCTCTTTCTTGCCAACAACACGCGCTTCACCATAAGATTTTTTACCACGTTTTTGGTCAAAACGAATATCCTTCTCTTTGTGCAACTGAACTTCTGGTAACTTTTCCTTACCTTTATGAAAAAATCCCTTGCCGACTAAATTGCTTTTATGATTATGAGAGGATTCCTCACTATAGAAAGACTTCTTACGTGCACTCTGTGGACGTGCACCAGGAGCCATCCAAACATTAGCGCGACGCGAACGAGGCAAAAAACGCTGCTCTGCTTTTCCTTCATTTCTCTCATCCTTACGCATAAATTTCTCATCAGATTTTGTGCCCAATCGTGATTGAGAGTGCTTAACAGAGCTGCTACTCCTGCGCTGTACATTTTTCCCACTCGAAAAAAACCAACCATCATTGGTAGTAGCAAGATCTTTATCTCTTGGTTTTACTACAACAACCGCAGAATTTGGAAATGACTTAAGAATAGGAGCATCAAAATCTGCATTCGCTTGCATAATTAAACGCTCACCCAATTGCTCACGTAACGTCCGACCTTTTATCTCACGAACGGCTCCTTCTTCTAAATCAGAAAGCTGAAATGGACCATAAGATACACGAATTAAACGATTTACCGATAATCCTAATGCACCAAGAACCTTCTTTATTTCACGATTTTTTCCTTCACGCAAAGCTACAGAAAGCCATAGATTTGACCCCTGTTCACGTTCAATCGATGCTTCAATTGAACCATAAAAAATACCATCAATCGCGATGCCATTTTTAAGACTATCAAGTGCACTCTGTTTGACTCTTCCATGAGCACGAACCCGATATTTTCGCACCCATCCTGTTACAGGAAGTTCTAAGACACGGGCTAAACCACCGTCATTGGTTAACAGCAAAAGCCCTTCCGTGTTAATATCAAGCCTGCCCACAGAAAGAACACGAGGCATTTCTTTCGGCAAATTGCTAAAAACTGTTGGTCTACCTTCAGGATCACGGTTAGTGGTGACAAGTCCCACTGGCTTGTGATAAAGCCATAATCGCGTTCGTTCCGTAGGAGACAAAGGCTTGCCATCAACCTTAATAACATCAGAGCGGGTAACATTAAAAGCAGGCGTCGTCACAACTTCACCATTAACAACAATACGACCTGCAAAAATCATCATTTCTGCATCACGACGCGAAGCAACACCAGCACGTGCTAACCTTTTGGCAATCCGCTCACTCTCATTGTTTTCATTCATTTGCTTTTTACACCAACCTATTCCTGTACGTTCAGAAAATCATCACCCTGCATCATACTGCTTATCTTGAAAAGAGGGAGTAACACAATCATTTATCATTTTCTATCCTTTAACAGCAATAATGTATTAGATTACTTGCAAGTTAGTTTTAAACATTTAAAAATAATGTCTCTTCATTATAAAAGAGTCATAACTCACCCATTTTACAGTACTCCTCCCGATAGAGAATTTTTTACCCTCTACACTTCAATAGAAAGAACACTATGACTTTGACTCCCATGGAAATAGCCCTTTTAGAAGCGCAATGGGCAAAAAAAAAGATGAAATCCCCGTAGGTGCCGTTATCACACATGGAAAAACAATCGTTGCACGCGCTGGTAACTACACAAAAGCCGGATGTGATCCTACAGGACATGCAGAAATGCGCGTAATCCGTATGGCCTGCGAAACATTCCAAAGTGAAAGACTTCTTGATTGTGACCTATATGTAACCCTTGAACCTTGTGCTATGTGTGCAGCAGCCATTTCATTTGCACGCATACGGCGTCTCTACTATGCAACCAGCGACCCAAAAGGAGGCGCGATTGAACACGGCCCACGATTTTACCAGCAGCCAACTTGCCATCACCGACCTGAGATCTATTCTGGTTTTAAGGAAAAAGAAGCTGCTCAACTGCTTAAAGATTTTTTTGCACAAAAGCGGTATTAAAAAAATCTTCTTCTTATCTACAATACCTATCTTTGAATAACTGAGAATTCTAAAGAAGGTTCATAGCCCTTCTTTTCTACAAGAATCCATTTTTAGAATACTTTTCCTCTCACACTCTTTAATGCTTCGTCCTTACTCTTATTTACTAACTTTACCAACAGGTTTACTAACTTTACCAACAGGTGCAATCTTTGCTGGTTGACGATAACTCAAAGGTGGCTCAGTAAGATAGCGACGATACTTTGCACTGCCGACTCTTGCACTCCGGCGACGTAAATATTCCTGCCGTTGCTTTGCACTCAACCGTGAAATATTTTCTGAATCAGTAGTATTGGTATACTCGTTAACTGATGATTGTTTTTTTGGAAAAACAGAAACTTCACCGCTACCAGCATATTGCTTTGATGCTGCTGTGTCCTGTTGCGGTAATGGCAAAACTAAGCGTGAACCGAACCTCGGTATCACAAGCTTTGGGTGAGGTTTCATGACAAGATGACTATTATCATTTGTCGATGTTAGCGAAGCAATATTGGCAACATCTTCAAAGAACTGTAATGAAACCGGTTTACCTGTACCATAGGTGGGAGCGGGCATACCACATCCTGTTAACACAAAGCATATACCCAAAATGCTTACCGGTAATATTTTTACTTCATACCTTTTCACTGCTTATCCCATTTCCCTAAGTATATGGCTCCCCGATCTTCCCGTATTTATTGGAGATCTGTTCTACATATAAACTCACCCCCACGAAAAACAATGGATTCCTTTATTATCATAAAAAATTATACGTATCAATGACAGAATTTAAACCGCAACAATGCTCTTTATAAAGTTACACTTCCCCTTTTAACGTAAAATATCAAAGTTTTCCAAACATCTGTAATTCACGCAAAGCAGCCGCATCGCGAGCAGATACATCAGGATAAGCTGGATCACTACCAACATCTTGTGTATAACGCCATGACCTCGCACATTTTTGCCCTAACGCCTTCCTAGGATACACACCAACGCCTTCAACATCACTCAGGGTAAAAGCATCCTTAGGCGGTGCATCCTGTTTAATTGTTAGAGCACTGGTGATACAAATTTCCGCCATATCTAGATTCCCTAATGCTTCCAGTAAAGTTGGATTAGAAATAAAGACAATAGGTGCTGCTTCTAAAGATGATCCAATACGCTTGTCCGCTCGTTCAAGCTCTAAAGCACCCGTCACAACTTTGCGAACCTGACGAACTTTTTTCCAACGTTCAGCCAAAGATTCATTCTGCCACTCCTCTCGTGTAGAGCGAAACTGTTCCAAATGCACCGATTGACTTTTTGGGTAACGCTCTAACCAAGCTTCTTCCATCGTAAAAGGTAACATTGGAGCAAGCCATGTCACCATGTGCTCAAAAACCTCACGGACAACCTGCAAAGAAGCTTTACGTTTTTTTGATGAAGGTGCATCGCAATAAAGAGAATCTTTGCGGATATCAAAATAAAATGCTGATAACTCAATAATCGAAAAATCCAACAATGCACGCATAATTTTTTTAAAATCAAACTCGTCATAGGCGCGATTAACCAAATGATCGAGTTCAAAAAGTCGATGCAATATAAATTTTTCAAGATCTGGTAATGTACAATAAGAGATTTCTTCTCCTTCATCATGCGCTAAAGTTCCAAGCATCCAACGAATTGCATTACGCAATTTACGATATGAATCTACATTTGTTTGAAGAATTTTTTTGCCTAGACGCTGATCTTCCCAATAATCCGTTGTCATCACCCAGAGACGAAAAATATCAGCACCAGATGTTTTAATGATTTCTTGCGGAACAACCGTGTTTCCTAAGGACTTAGACATTTTCTTGCCTTTCTCATCCAAAGTAAAACCGTGCGTGATTACCGCCTTATAAGGAGAACAAGCGCGCGTACCACAACTTTCCAAAAGAGAAGACTGGAACCACCCACGATGTTGATCAGATCCTTCAAAATAAACATCGGCAGGCCATTTTAAATCAGCTCGATCCTCTAGTACAAAACTATGGCTCGCTCCAGAATCAAACCAAACATCAAGAATATCACGGACCTGTTCCCAAGACTCATGTGCACGCTCACCTAGAAAACGTTCACGTGCTCCCTCAGTAAACCACGCATCCGCCCCTTCTTTTTCAAAAGCTTGCAAAATACGCTCATTCACTCGCTCATCTTTCAGAACAACACCATCCTCATTGGCAAAAATACAAATTGGAACACCCCAAGCGCGCTGACGCGAAAGAACCCAATCAGGACGATCTGCTACCATAGAAGCCAAACGGTTTTGACCAGAAGAAGGAACAAAACGCGTCATCGAAATAGCTTCCAAAGCACGACTACGTAAAGTTGAACCATCTCCAAAATTTTTATCCATTGAAATAAACCATTGCGGCGTATTACGGAAAATAACAGGCTTTTTTGAACGCCAACTGTGAGGATAGGAATGTTTTAAACGACCGCGTGCAAACAATCGATCCGCTTTAATTAAAGCGTTAATCACTTCTTTATTGGCATCACCCATTTTTCCATGATCATCAATAACACGTACGGGCCCCTCTTTACGATCCGGTCCAAAACCAGGGACATCCTTCGTATAAAAACCAGCATCATCAACAGGAAAAGGTATAGACGAATCAATACCAGCCTGCTCCAATAGAGGCTTATAAGCATTCCAAATTTCAAAATCCTCACGACCATGGCTAGGTGCTGTATGGACAAAACCGGTACCAGCATTCTCTGTTACGTGCGAACCATCAAGTAGCGCAATCTTATAATTATAACCTCCAGCTAAACCTTTGAGTGGATGAGAAAGAAAAAGCCTTTTAAGCTCATCATTAGAAATAACACGTAAACGCTTCAAAACGAGTTTTGCTTTTTCTGCACAGCTCATGGCCAATGCATCAGCAAAGAGAAGTTTTTCTCCAGCTTGAGGACCAAAATCATTTTCTGCTCTTTCAACTTCGTAAACACCGTAAGAAATCTGTGAAGAATAACTAACCGCACGGTTACCAGGAATTGTCCACGGAGTCGTTGTCCAAATCACAACATAAGCACCATACAAATCGCTAGAATCTGTTTCAAAAATAGGAAACTTAACCCATATGACCTCTGATTCATGATCATGATATTCGATCTCCGCCTCTGCCAAAGCCGTGCGCTCCACAACAGACCACATCACAGGCTTTGAACCACGATAAATCTGATCTGACATAGCAAATTTCATCAATTCACTAGCAATGCGTGCTTCTGCATGAAAAGCCATTGTGGTATAGGGCGAGTTAAAATCACCAACAACGCCAAGGCGTTTAAATTCTTCACTTTGAACAGTTATCCAATGTTGTGCAAATTCACGGCATTCTTGACGAAATTCGTTGAGGGGTACATCATCTTTATTTTTCCCTTGCGCACGATATTTTTCTTCGATCTTCCATTCAATTGGAAGCCCATGGCAATCCCAACCAGGTACATAGTTTGCGTTAAAACCACGCATTTGGAATGAACGAACAATCACATCTTTTAAAACTTTGTTTAACGCATGCCCAATGTGGATATGTCCATTTGCGTAAGGTGGTCCATCATGAAGAATGTAAAGTGGGCGATCTTTTGCTTGTTGGCGTAATTGCGTATAAAGCCCCATATCTTCCCACCGTGCCATCAATTCAAGCTCTTTTTGCGGTAACCCCGCACGCATAGGAAAATTTGTTTGTGGTAGATAAAGAGTTTTCGAGTAATCTATTGTTTCATTTTTCACAGCCATTGTGAAATATTCCTGTCCACTTTTACGATTTCATTTTTGCATAACTTCCCTGAACCCTGCAACTCTGGTTTTTTTAATCTATAGGGAAAGCCGAGCTTATCATTCGTATTAAGCAGCGATCAAGAAGATATATCATCACATTTCATAGGCTTTATCATGAAACTATCAATAAAGGAAATACAAAAATAATCTTCTCAAAAAATAAAGGCTCCACTCTTGGTAGAGCCTCGTAAAAATTTATCCTTAAAACAAATTAGAATTTATAAGCTACACCAACACGAAAATCATTGGTTTTGTATTTAATTTCAAGTTTTTCCTTTGCGAATTTCTTTTTACCAAAATCGGAATAACGATATTCTGCACGCAAAATAACATTATCAAACATCGCAAAATCAACTCCGCCACCAAGGGTATAACCAACCATGGTCTTTGTTTCATCGGTTAAGTTCTTAGAAGCAACAACTGTTCCATCGTGTTGCTTAACCGATACAGATACAGTGTCTTGAAGTTGTGCATAAGTAATACCACCAGCAACATAAGGCATAAAACGATCAGCAGTAAAACCGACACGCACTCGTGTAGCACCAGACCAATTTTGCTTTAAAGTATGACTTAAAGTTCCAACAATACCACTATCTTCAAGGCCAAATTCAGAAACCATTTCCTTTATTTGCTCTATACCATAGACATTAGAACCGTTCTGATTCGTTTCTTGTGTACCGTGTCCCACCACTTTCTGTGCACCACGCGAATTAACACCATGGGATTGAGGTCCATGTGGATTAATACCCAAAGCATGTGGATGAGCGCTCGTACCATGCGAATGCGCACCAGAGCCACGCTGAACTCCATGAGATGCACCATTCTGCGAATGAACACCCTGTGCACCGCTCGCAGAATAACCACTAGCCCCTCTTGCTCCACTGGTTGAGTGCATTCCCGATGCAACTGGTTGTGCTGGTAATGTTTCTGTTGCTCCCGATCTTCCTAGTACTAATGGAGATTTCACTGGCACTGATGCCGGTGATGCCGATGCTGCTGGTGATGCTGGTGATGCTGGTGATGCCGGTGTTGCCGATGCTGCTGGTGATGCCGATGCTGCTGGTGATGCCGGTGTTGCCGGTGTTGCCGGTGTTGCCGATGCTGCTGAGGCTGCTGTTGCTACTTGTATCTTTGCCTCTGTTGAGGGTGCCTTTAATTGTGTTGTTTGAGTTGGTGCTGGAGTTGATACCGTTGATGTCACTTTTTCTGCTGATTTTTCAGAAGATGAGTGCGTAGAAGTTGGTTGCGTTGCACCTGATAGATTCGCCGATGCTGATCGTGCTGACCTACCGGATCTCGCTACTGCATTTTCTAACGCAGCATTATCAGACGCGCTGATAGTGATAGTTTTTGTATGTTTTTGCCCAGACCAAATTAAATCCGTATCGATACCCAAAACGAAGCTATCACCCAAATCAATATTAGAGCCTGCATAAAGACCACCTTCAAAACCTGAAAGTTTAGGTGACAAATCTTTACTCAGCGGTAAAGTTTTGTGCTTATGAACAATACTCATATCAGATTTACTCGAAAAACCACCGATTTGGCCACCCAAGTAAAAACCTGTCCATGTAAAAGTAGGTGCTACAAAAGCTGATGAAACAGGTGTTGTTGGTTGATGAGGTTGATGAGGAACCATCACATCAGCTGCCTGCACTGTTGAAGCTGAAATCAAAGAAAAAATAGATGCCGTTATTAAACATTTTGTATTCATAAAATATCTCCAAATATCCAAAACGAATTGTTTATAGTGTATCTATTTTTAAATATCTGTAGCAAAAATGTCACATTCACAAAAAATAAAGACTCCACTCTTAGTGAAGTCTTTTAACAATTTAATTGTGATCCAAATAGGTTTTTTTTAGAATAATTAGAAATTTGTAAGCTACACCAACACGAAAGTCATTGATTTTATAGTTAAATTTGTTTTCACTCTTATCGAATTTCTTTTTACTAAAATCTAAGTAACGGTATTTTTCATGAAAAATAACATCATCAGTCATTGTGAAATTAACACTACCACCAATCGTGAAAGTAATCATTGTCATGGTTTTTCCAGGAGACACAGCTAAGCCACTTTTGAATCTAATCTATCTTGTACTAAACCATAAAAATACCTTACATCTGTGCTAAACAATGCCACTAGTAATATAAAGCATGAAGCGGTCAGTAGCTGCAAAGTTGGTATGCGTCCGAGTGGTACCAGATTATTTTTTTCTTAAAATAAAAAGAGCAATCCTAAATAAATGATAAACAGAAAAAATTGTTGAGGATAGAGCTTGTTAGTTATTTCATTTAGCATGAGAGCTTACATTAAATTTATCTTTAACCCATTGATACAAATATTAAATTACTATTTGTGATTGTTACCAAAACTAATATTTAACCCTGTTTGTAATATTAAAATAGTGTTCAATTATGCCACAATATAGCAGAAGAAAAACTGCAAAAGCCCCGCCAAAGACGGAGCTTTTTAGTAATTTCTTTTATAATAATAATTTCGTTTTTATGAAATTAGAATTTGTAAGCTACACCAACACGGAAATCATTGGTTCTAAAATTATATTCTTTTCTTTTGCAAAAAATTTCTTTTTACCGTAATCTGAATAACGGTATTCTGCACGCAACAGAACATTATCAGTCATTGCAAAATCAATACCGCCACCAACAGTGAAACCAACCATTGTTGCTATTTCATCAGATGCGTCAGCAGAAAAAACTTTATCATTTACTTTCACTTGTCCAAAAGCGGCCTCTAGCTGTGTATAGGCAACACCCCCAGCAACATAAGGCATAATGCGGTCAGCAGCAGCAAAACCAACACGTACTCGCGTAGCACCAGCCCACTTCTGTTTAAAACCAACGCCTTCTGCTAACTCTACAGGATCTCCACTACCATTCTTATTACCTGTGTTTCTAACATTTAGATTCTTTACAGAATTTGTTTCATTAGTAGAAGTTGTTGGAGGAGTTGTAGTTTTAGCGGCTGTTCGTATATCCTTTTTGCCAGACCAGATCATATCTGTTTCAATACCCAAGATAATGCCGCTACCAAGATCAAAGTTAGATCCTGCATAAAAACCGCCAATCAAACCTGAAAGTTTAGGTGATAAGTCTTTTAAAACTGAAGTTTCTTTATCTTTATCTTTTAGGTCAATTTTACTTGAAATACCACCAATCTGACCACCAATATAAAAACCTGTCCAAGAAAAGCCAGGGGCAGTGATAACTGGTGTAGCTTCATGAGGAATGACAACGTCAGCAGCCTGCACTGCAGAAGCTGAAATCAAAGCGATGACAGAAGTTGTTATTAAAGATTTTATATTCATAAATTTTGCTCCTAATCCATTTATAGAGGTAATGCTATACACTTACGCGAAGAAAATCTGTAGTAAAAATAACACAGTCATATAAAATAGAAGTCCTGTTTAGAAACAAGACCTCTATAATAGCTTTTTTTATAGGAAAATTGTCCGTTATACATACATGTAATAAATTGATATTATTGCAGAAATTATCATTTGTCGTTATAAATTTCTTTTTACCAAAATTATTGCACAGCACCATTCCACATATGTTAATAATATGTGGAATGTGATAATATAATCACAATAAAATAACTAAGGTACCAACAAAAATGGAATTCCTTAGCGATTTAGCTTATCAATAAGTTAAAATTTGTAAGCAACGCCAACACGGAAATCATTGGTTTTGTAAGAAGTTTCATACTTATCATTTGAGAATTTCTTTTTACCAAAATCTGAATAACGATATTCTGCACGAACTATGACATTATTGGTCATTGCGAAATCAACACCAGCACCAAGGGTGTAACCAACAAATGTCTTTGTTTCATCAGATAAATTACCAGAAGCGATTACTTTACCAGTATCTTTCTCCGTTATTGATATCGACGCAATATCTTGAAGTTGGGTATAAGCAATACCACCAGCAACATAAGGCATGATGCGCTCAGCAGCAAAACCAATCCGTACTCGCGTAGCACCTGCCCACTTTTCTTTAAAAGTGAAACTATGCGTTCGTGTATACTTACCCGCTTCAAGTTTATTATTGCCAATACTAATACCAGCGTCTTTCAGCATCTTATTAACATAATCTACGTGATTTGGAGCAATCTCATATGCTGGCACTGTCTTCGTATCATTTTTATCAGTCCAAATGATATCTGTATCAACACCCAAAATAAGACCATTACCAAGATCAATATTAGAACCTGCATAAAGGCCTCCCATGAAACCAGATAGTTTAGGCAAATAATCATCATGCACCGGAACAGTTTTTCCGTTATTGAGGATATCCATCTTTGTTTTACTTGAAAAACCACCAATCTGACCACCAATGTAAAAACCTGTCCAAGAAAAAGTTGAGGGAACAACAACAGGTGCAACAGGTGTAGGACTGGGAGGAACAATAACATCTGCTGCATGCGCTGCTGAAACTGAAACAAAAGCGAAGGCAGAAGCTGTTATTAACCATTTCATATTCATAATTTCTCTCCATAGCTGAATATTTGAACACCCATTTTCATATAGAGCCCAAATTTTGGATATCTGTAGTAAAAATGATACACTTAATAAAAAAACAAAAAGCCCTTCCCCCTCAAGTTATTTGAACGAAAATTTATAAACTAGGCTAATGTCAAAACATTTTTAGTCAAATTCAAATGCTATTCTTTTTGCCAATTTCTACAAACACACATATCATTGATTATTAACCTTTTCGTAAAATACAAATTTCCCCTTCAACCCTTACAAACTATATGCAATGATTTGATGCTAGAAACTAACATTATAACTATAAGCATTGCTTTAACCTTTACTTTGTCCCGCTCCCCTCTAAACCTTGTAAAATATATATCTTAACATCACCTCTCTACTTATTTATAACTCATCGGACCTCTCATAAATAAATTTGGCCGTGGTCTTGGTTTTCTATGCTTTGGACCTCTTTTTTTACCTAGATATGATACAGATACCAACTCAACAACTGCCTTTTGTTGGATATCCGCGAAAGAAGAAAACTTTGTTTGAAAAACTTTGGATAAATTATCGCTAAGCTGTTTCTTAGAAAAAAAACTCTCGGGAGAAAGAGCGGAAGATACTTCATGTCCTAATTTTTGAGCACTCAAAAAACTTGCTCCCTGCGTCACAGAAACTGAAAAAAAATAGCAAAAGCTATAATAAAATATTTTAAATTCATAGATCTCTCTCCATTTATAATATCCATAATGGGCTTTATGTAGTGCCTTCATTGCATCTTTCCATAGAAAGATGATTTCTTTAACTTGTAAAAGTGAAATTTTTAGCACTTTGTGTTTAAAATAAATGGAAATTGCCAAACCGTGCTGCCATAGAAACTATTTATTTTGTAATAAATAAATACACAATACACCGTTAGATATAAAACCAATGACACAACTCTTTACGCATTCATTTCTTCAGTAGAGTCTACTCTCATCTTCTACTGCTTAATACAACTGTGGTGATAGTAAATATGAAAACGATAAACTATTATAAATCAGTATATTGAATTGAAAGGTAACAATATTCATATTCTTTAATTAACCTATCACCCACAATATTATTAGAAATTTTCTTGTAAAACTGTTTGTTTTTCTCAAAAATCGGTTTTTATAAATATAAAAAGCGCATATTTTATAAAATATTCTTATCGTGTGATCTTTAAAAGCAATAGAATTCATTAAATTGAACTAGCTTTATCATTCTATTTGCTAGCACAAAAGATGTTGTAATAACCTTTACACGAAGCATGTCTATAAGGACATATTTACTCTTTTTCCATAGTTTTTTACATACTAGCCCTGTCATTGAAACACACAAGTGAATGATTTTGACTGATTATAAACAAATTTAAAATGAAAAAACCTAGGTTATTCGGAATCGCTATTCAAAGTAATATTATAAAACACTCTCATGAAAACAAGTGAAAACAAAATACCCATATGTTATGGATATTTTGTTTTCCTGCTTCAAATAACTCTTTTTGACCTAGATTTTTATACAAAACTTGAAGTCAGCTATGATGTGCAAAAATATCAACCTCCCCCCATCCCAAAAGATCGAGTTTGGCCCTCATAGGCAAAAATTGGAAACATGCCCTTGCAACATGTTCGCGCTCTTCACGTTTTAAGCGTTCTTCAAATATATCTTTTAAACGATGCAAATATAAAACATCTGATGCCGCATATTCAATTTGCGCACGTGATAAAGTCTCAGCAGCCCAATCCGAAGATTGCTGCTGTTTAGAAATATTCACATTCAGCAATTCGCCGCAAATTTCCTTTAATCCATGGCGATCTGTATAGGTACGGGTGAGTCTTGAAGCAATCTTCGTACAAAAAACTACATCTGGCATAACGCAAAATGTATGTGCCAAAATAGCAAGATCAAAACGCCCAAAATGAAATATTTTAGTAATTGCCTTATCTTCAAGCAGCTTAACCAAATTAGGAGCATTCTTTTGTCCTTTAGCAATCTGTATAATGTCAGCCGTACCATCTCCAGGAGAAAGCTGAACAACACATAAACGATCACGATATGGTTGCAGCCCTAAAGTTTCAGTATCAATCGCAACAGCATTAGTTTTATAATTGTCTAAGTTTGGTAGGTCACCTTGATGAACGCGGACTTCTGTCATCTATCCTCCTTTTTTTGCTAAAGTTGCAAGAATACGTGCCCAAGACCGTTGCCCTTTATGAAATGATTTTAGATTATATTTTTCATTAGGCGAATGAATACGATCATCAGCCAGTGCAAAGCCAACCAAAACAGTTTCCATACCAAGAATTGATCGAAAATCTGCAACAATTGGAATGGATCCCCCCATGGCTGTCAATACAGTAGGAACTTCCCACTCTTGTGATAAAGCATCCTTTGCTGCCTGGATAAAAGATAAATCATCAGACAGTTGAAGTGCTGGAGAAGAACCGTGATTTTTAAATTCAACCGTACAATCAGCGGGAATTGAGCTACGTACATAATCACGAAGCGCTTGGCGTATCTTTTCTGGATCTTGCTTATGTACTAAACGACACGACATTTTTGCACTCGCTTGAGAAGCAATAACCGTTTTTACTCCTTCCCCTTCATAGCCGCCACTAATACCATTAATTTCCATGGTAGGACGTGCCCATACGAGCTCTAAAATGCTTCGCCCTTTTTCACCAGATGGAACAGAAAGACCTATAGGACCAAGAAAATTTTCAGCAGTACAATTCAGTTCGTTCCATGATTGTAAAATATGTGGAGGTGTTTCTGCTACTCCATCATAAAAACCAGGAAGCGTTACCTTATTATTTTCGTCATGAAGTCCTGCCAAAACTTTAGCTAAAATACGAATAGGATTGGCTGCTACTCCCCCAAAATAACCAGAATGCAAATCACGATTTGCTGCTGTGATAATAATCTCTTCCGCCATAATTCCCCGAAGAGAAAGAGCAATAGACGGTGTATCAGCATCCCACATAGATGTATCACAAACCAATGCGCAATCAGCCCTAAGCTCATCCTTATTTGCTTGCAAAAAAGGAATAAGAGAAGGAGAAGCACATTCTTCTTCACCCTCACATAGAATAGTAACTTTAACAGGAAGCTGCCCTGTTTCTTTCTTAAATGCACGGCACGCTTCGATAAAAGTCATCAACTGACCTTTGTCATCTGAAGCACCGCGAGCACAGATAACTTTCTCTCCGTTTCTTTCTTTTAAAGAAGGTGTAAACGGATCATCCTCCCATAAACTCAACGGATCAACAGGTTGAACATCATAATGTCCGTAAAACAATACATGTAAACAATTATCTGAAGGACCTGGATGATGCCCAACAACCATTGGATGACCGGGTGTATCGCGCCGTGAAGCCTCAAAACCAATAGTTTTTAAATCCTCTACTAACCAATCAGCTGCTTCACGACATTCATCCTTATAAGCCGAGTCTGTAGAAATCGATTGAAAACGTAAAAGAGAAAAAAGGCGCTCAAGGCTTTTTTCTATATTCTCATCAAGATGTGTTAATACTTTGTTCAGCATAAAAAAAACCTCCCAAGCCTTGTGTAATTATAATTATAGATACGGTGACTTTAAGCCTCTCGTAAGATTTTGCAAGAGACCTTATTCATTTTTGGCACTGTGAGCAGTAAAAACTTGAACGTCCCAACTGTAAAATACGTACAATAGGTGTTCCACATTGCAAACATTCCTTGCTTTCTCGTCCATAAACCGAAAAAGCATGTTGAAAATAACCAAGAGAGCCGTCTACATGCATATAATCACGTAAAGAAGACCCACCAGACAAAATAGCTTCAGAAATCACAGCACGTATATTCTGCGCTAAAGAATCTGAAAGTTTACGCCCATACATAGTTTCCGATGCCAATGTAAATGCACTGCGTTGTGGAGACAAACGACTACGCCAAAGTGCTTCGCAAACATAAATATTTCCAAGACCCGCAACAATAGACTGATCAAGCAAAACACCTTTAAGAGACATTTTTTTATTAACAAAAGCCTTTTGTAAATAACGACCAGAAAATGCATTACTCATAGGCTCGATCCCTAGCTTTTTTAAAAGCGGATGCTCATAAAGCCTATTTGTATCTACCAAAAGCATAAACCCAAAACGACGCACGTCATTATAAGTAAGATGATAAACTTTGCCATTTTGCGCCTGAATATCCATAATGAAATGATCATGTCGAACAAATTTCTCGGTAGCAGCAGAAGCTTTTTTTAAAAAATCATCTTCTATGCGCCATGATCCTGACATGCCTAAATGACTCAAAATCGTTTTATCCTGTGAAAGATGAAACAACAAATATTTCGCTCGCCGACAAAGTTCTATAATCTTCCTACCTATAAGTCGCTCAGAAAACGCCTCAGGAAAAGGAAAACGCAAATCTCTGCGATTAAGGGTAACAGAAATAATCTTTGCACCCGTTACAAACGGCTCAAGTCCACGACGAACTGTTTCTACTTCAGGAAGCTCAGGCATCTGTTATCTTCAAATTACGCGCATTCCAATAATACCATTGAAAAAAATAAATATTAAGCCCATTCACCTTTACGAAATACAGGAACTCTACTACCATCTTGTGTAATGCCGTCTATATCAATTTCACCAGATCCAATCATCCAGTCAATATGAATGACACTTTTATTTCCACCCCGTGCTGCAATCTCCTCTACTGTCAATGACGCTCCATTTAAAAAGCACTTAGAATAACACTGCCCTAAAGCAATATGACATGCAGCATTTTCATCAAATAATGTATTATAAAAAAGCAAACCGCTTTTAGAAATCGGTGAAGAATGTGGAACAAGAGCAACTTCACCCAATCGACTTGCACCCTCATCACTTTGCAAAACCTGTTGCAAAACTTCCTGGCCCGTCGAAGCACGTGCATCAACAATACGTCCTGCTTTAAACCGCACCTCAATATTGTCAATTAGTGTTCCTTGATAAGAAAGAGGCTTCGTTGAACGAACAAAACCTTCAACTCTATATGCATGAGGAGTGGTGAAAACTTCTTCTGTCGGAATATTAGGATTGCAAACAACACCATTTTTAGCAACTGATGCACCTCCATGCCATTCATGACCATCCGCCAAACCAACCATTAAATCAGTCCCTGGTCCCATAAAGTGCAAAGTGGAAAAACGCTGCTGATTAAGCCAAAATGACCGTTGCTTTAAAGCTGTATTATGAACTGCCCACGCATGTATTGGATCTTCTTCTGTAACGCGAGAAGCAGAAAAAATTGCATCAGCTAACTTTTTAATCGCTTCATGAAGTGGCAAAGAAGGAAATATTGTCTCAGCCCATCCTGCTGTTGGATAAGAAACAATCGACCAATTCATAGAAAAATTTGATATTTGTTTGAGAGCCGGCTGGTAAGCCATTGAAGTGGCTTTATTTAAACGTGAAATCTTATCAAAATCTTGATGAGAAAGTAACAAAGGATTATCACCAACAATAGCTAAACGCGCAGCTCCATTTTCAAAAGCTTTCGCCATTCCCTCATACAACCAAGTAGGTGCACAGTCAAAACTAGCAGTATGTGCGTTTTCAAAACGTGTTAGTGATAACATATCATCACTAAAAAGCGGTGTAATCACACCAGCACCAACCTTATAAGCATGATAGGCAATACGCCGGACAAAAGGTAATGCTGAAGCTGGAGAAGTCAGAACAAGATCCTGTCCCTTTTGTAAATTCAACCCGACTTTTACCGTAATTTCTGCAAGACGATTAAGCATTTCGGGCGAAATGGACTCATGAATATCAAAGTACATTACCAATATCCTTTACTTTGGTTATGAAAAATTACCGGCTTTTGTACCGTTTTTCTAACACTGTAATGATTGCACTTAACTGTTCTGATGAGGGGCCAGCATAAGCTATAATCGTTTTGCTCTCTCCTTCTTTCTCTATACGATGAGGTGCTGATGTAGGAATAGGAACTTTATCAAGTTGTACTGTAAAAAAAGCTGTAGTACGCACCTTGTCTGCCTGCGCTACCTCTATTGAAGAAGATGCATTTTGTCTTTTCTCTGCTTTTACTCTTTTACTTGTTAAGGTTACATCCATGAAACTTGGCGCATTTCCGGAACGCTCTTGAGCAAAAGCATAAGCAATATTATAGGGACGATCATTCGTAGGAATCTGAAGTGA
The DNA here is from genome assembly GCF_000273375.1 of Bartonella birtlesii IBS 325. NCBI lineage: Bacteria > Pseudomonadati > Pseudomonadota > Alphaproteobacteria > Hyphomicrobiales > Bartonellaceae > Bartonella > Bartonella birtlesii. The sequence goes on along the minus strand of NZ_CM001557.1, from coordinate 783,397 downwards.
TCCATCACGTGAGCGCTTTTCATAAAACGCATTTCCCCCTGCAATACGAACATAATACATATTTTTATAAGGGAAAGATAAACCCGCGGTATGAAAAAACTTAGCATTTTTAAGTTTCTTATCCCGCTCGCCGCGTAAAATAGCATCTGCAGCTTCTTTAACACGACCAACAGATGCAGACTCTGTCATAGGACGCGTTAAAACACCAGGAGCAAACTGTTTATATTGACCAACAACACCGCAAATTGTTTTTGGGTAAGCACTTGAATTAACACGATTCATAACAACAGTACCAACAGCAATCATCCCCTCACGGCTGGAACGATTTGATTCAAAATACATTGCACGCATAAGACATTGACGCTCGGTCAACGGGTATATTGCTGTTTTTGCCTTTTTATTATCATTCACGTTTCCAACACTAAGATGATCTGAAGCACATCCTACTATAACAAATGGTGCCAGAAAACAGCTAACAAAAACAGTCCAGAAATTTTTTTTCATTTTATATAATACATCCCCATATCTTTGAATACTCGAAATCTGAGCGCGTTTTAAATGTATCCTTAAAAAAAGTATACGGCTAATTGTTACAACTTAGTAAAATTTTAATACAAGGAGTAATTAAAAGACATTTATACTCAATAAAAAATAAAAAACCTAATTTACAGATAAATACTGTCATTCTTAATGGCTAAATGTATCTATACAACATCAACCGTTACACTCTAAATCGCAATAAAATAACACACTTTCAAAAACTTCAAACAATTCTATAGATAAAAAGATTGAAGTATTAAAACTGTTTATATCAATATTGATGAAAACAATACAGATATCCGCTCCGATAAAAATTTAAAAATAATAAGCAGAAAAAACTTCCCCTCCGGCTAAAATATTTATAACGATAGCACTCAATATTTAAATCTGTCAAATGAAGAATTTAAAATCCGTGATATCGACTTGAAAAACTGCTTTCTCTGCTTCTTTGCACTTACTATAATATGTCTTTTATAATAAACATCAATTATATTTACTTATTTAAAAGCTGAACAGACTTTATAAAAAGAAAAATGCTAGTCTATTTTCTTCTCACCTACCCCAACCTTATAGGTAAGATCATCACGAGGACGCTCAGAAGACATATGATAACCCGTTATGATATAATGCAGCATTTCCGCAATATTGGTAACATGATCACCAATTCGTTCAATATTTTTTAAACAAAAAAGTAAATGTGTACAGACCGTAATATTGCGCATATCCTCCATCATATAAGTTAAAAGTTCACGAAAAAGGGAAGTATATAGAGCATCAATTTTACCATCACGCTCACGTACTGCATCAACACGTTCCAATAAACGGCTTTTATAAGCATTCAATACTTCCTTTAACTGACTAAGTGCTAAAGCAGTAATTGTTTCAAGCCCATGATAAAACGCAGCAGATTGATGTGTTTGTGAAAGTGCGACCGTTCGCTTTGCAATATTTTTGGCCATGTCCCCAATCCGCTCAAGATCAGAAGAAATACGAATGGCTCCAATAATTTCACGCAGATCAACAGCCATAGGTTGGCGTTTACAAATAATAGTAATGGCCTTCTCATCAATGTCACGTTCTGCTTCATCCAAAAATAAATCATCGGCAATAACTGCCGTTGCAAGTTGAAGATCACTACAGACAATCGACGCAACAGAACGTTCAATCATTCCTACTGCGTGATTACCCATTTCTGTAATCCTTGCTTTTAAATATTTTAATTCTGTATCATACGAACGAACAGTATGGTTCATAGACATATCTTATACTCCTCAATTCACCTATCCAAAACGCCCCGTAATATAATCTTGTGTACGTTGTTCTTTTGGTGAAGTGAAGATCATCTCTGTCGCACCAACTTCTACCAAATGTCCTAAATGAAACATAGCTGTATATTGAGAAACACGTGCTGCCTGTTGCATAGAGTGTGTCACAATAACAATGGTATAATTTTGACGTAATGCATCGATAAGCTCTTCAATCCGTGCTGTCGCAATTGGATCAAGAGCCGAACAGGGTTCATCCATCAAAATAACTTCAGGACTAACGGCAATAGCACGCGCAATACATAAACGCTGTTGCTGTCCTCCTGATAAACTTGTACCCGCCTCATGAAGACGATCTTTTACTTCCTCAAATAAACCCGCCTGCCTCAAACTTTTTTCAACCACATCATGCAATTCAGCACGCGATTTCACTAAACCATGAATGCGTGGACCATAGGCAACATTCTCAAATATAGATTTTGGAAAAGGACTAGGCTTTTGAAAAACCATCCCTACACGGGCACGTAACTCTACAACATCAATCCTCTGATCATAAATATTTTCCCCATCTAAGGTAATAAGACCGGTTATTTTAGCGTCTTCAATCATATCATTCATACGATTAAAACAACGCAAGAAAGTTGACTTTCCGCAGCCTGAAGGACCTATCAAAGCCGTGACCTGATGTTCAGGAATATCAAGAGTAATACCATGAAGTGCTTCTTTTTTCCCATAAAAAACCTTCACATCCTGACCACGCATTTTAATTTTCATTATAAAAACTCACCTTATTTAAAAACATAAATCTTATCACAATGAATATTTTATCGAAGTGACTGCTTGATTGAAATTATTGGTGTCGTTCAAATCTTCGACGTAAAAAAACCGCAGAAATATTCATGATCGCAAGAAAAGTCATTAATACAATAATAGCACCTGATGTCTTTTCAACAAAGGCACGCTCTGCTTCTCCCGCCCACATGAAAATTTGGACAGGCAAAGCTGTTGCTGGATCCATAGGGGTAGTAGGAATATTGACAACAAAAGCAACCATTCCAATTAAAAGTAGAGGTGCTGTTTCACCTAAAGCCTGCGCCACACCAATAATCGTGCCAGTCAAAATACCAGGAGCAGCTAAAGGAATAACATGGTGAAAAACCATTTGTGTTTTTGATGCTCCTAAACCTAAAGCAGCCGAGCGAATAGAAAGAGGAACAGCCCGCAAAGCAGAACGGGTAGCAATGATAATTGTTGGAAGTGTCATAAGAGCTAAAACAAGCCCGCCAACAAAAGAGGCTGATCGTGGTAGCCCAAAAAAATTAACAAAAACAGAAAGCCCCAATAAACCAAAAACAATAGAAGGTACAGCTGCAAGATTATTAATATTCACTTCAATAAAGTCTGTAAATTTATTTTTGTGCGCATATTCTTCTAAATAAACTGCAGTTGCGATCCCTATAGGAAGTGAAAGCAGTAAAACTATAGCTATCATGTAAACAGAGCCAATAATTGCAACACCTAATCCTGCAGTCTCAGGACGACTTGAGGCACCAAATGTAAAAAAACCAAAATTAAATGTCTTATAAAGCGTACCATCGTGCGCTAAGCGTTTTATCCATTCTATTTGGCGATTAGAAACTTTGCGATTTTTTTCTGCTACACGCAAATCAATCTGTCCCTTATAAGCAGAATCAATATCCGCTGCCACTAAGACTTTGATTTTTTGCATTGTACCAATCAATTGTGGATTTTTTGTCACCATTTCACGTAGTTGAACACGTACACCACTTGAAAACATACGGCTAATATCCCGTAGTGATGCCCGATCATTTTGATCTATACCAAGCTTTTTTACTAAAGCATTGCGCACCAGAAGAGGATAATTGGCCGTTATGAGTATCTGTGGATTTGTTGCATGCTGACCACTTGGATCAATAATCTTCTCATCCAAATAAATCGATAAAGTCATTTCACTTTGAAAAAATGCTGTATAACCTTGACTAATGATAGACCATAAAAGCGCAAATAAAAAAACAAACCAATAAAAATAGCAATTACACCATAGGCGCGAAAACGACATTCAGCCCGATATCGACGTTTGAGTCCAATATTGCGACGAGAGAAAAGAAAATCTTTATTCATTCATATTGTTCCCGATATTTACGCACAATATAAAGAGCAAGAATATTCATCAAAAGAGTCATAATAAAGAGTGTCATCCCTAAAGCAAAAGCAACAAGAGTTTGGGGAGAATTAAATTCAAGATCACCGGTCAATTGATTAACAATCTTAACCGTCATCGTGGTCATCGCTTCAAATGGATTAAGTGTTAAGTTTGCTGCAACACCTGCCGCCAAAACCACAATCATTGTCTCTCCAATTGCACGTGATGCTGTCAACAAAATCGCTCCCATAATTCCTGGAAGAGCTGCTGGTATAACCACTTTTTTAATCGTTTCCGATTGCGTTGCTCCTAAACCATAGGAACCTTCACGCAAAATGCGTGGAACAGCTGTAATAACATCATCTGACAAAGAGGAAACAAAAGGTATCAACATTATGCCCATTACAACTCCAGCGGTTAAAACACTTTGCGCCATAATAAACCCAAAACCACCAGAGAGAGAAACAGAGAGATCGCGTAAAAATGGCCCAACAACCTTCAAAGCAAAAAAACCATAAACAATGGTTGGAATACCAGCAAGAACTTCTAATAATGGCTTTACTATTGAGCGTAATCGAGACGAAGCATATTCAGCCATATAAAGAGCAGAAAATAATCCTACTGGCACAGCAAAAAGCATTGCGACAAATGCAATATAAAGTGTGCCAGCAAGTAGTGGGATTAAACCAAATTGCCCTACTTCACTTCCCGAACTTTCCACTGAAAAACGCGGATCCCAAACCGTTCCAAAAAAGAAATTCGAAAAGGACACAGACTGAAAAAAAGTCACTGTTTGAAAAAACATGGAAAGCGCAATAGCTATTGTTGTCAAAACTGCAACAATAGATGCACAAGCCAACCCAATAACAATCAAATTCTCAACCTTATTGCGTGCGCGGTGATGTGGAGCAATTTGCATCATTCCACAAATAAAACCAAAGGATGCAATAACAAAAAGAAAAACATGACCAATAAATTGAAGCTTTTTAGAAAAAGATACCCATGACTGTGCTATCCTTAATAAACCATTTGATGCTTCGTGAGGTAAAATCAGCCCTTTCGCGAATAATTGTGCCTGTACCTCCTCATACGAAGCACTAACAAGATCCCCATCAAAGCGATGAAGCATCTTAACCAGACTTCGAAGCGTTCCCCAAAGTAGCTCATGATTCATAGGCTGCGTTATCTGTGCACTATATGCCTCAACCTCCCGCGAAGCATTATACTCTAAATAAATTATACTCCCACCATCCCAAAAAATTAAAAAAATAAGAGGTGGAATAACTGTTATTAAAAATGCCCACCACCCATAATAACAGGCACGAGAATGCATCTTGCATTGTGTGTATTCAAGAGTGCGGGCCCGCATATAAGAAAGATAAAAACCAACAAGTCCAAGAATCAGTAAAAGAAAAATAATGAAGGAAATGCTCATATTGTCTTTCAATTTCTACAAAAAAGCAGCACAGAAAATATCTATACTGACAAATCTAGAAAATTATTTCAACATCATCACACGACCAGCAGAAAAAGCAGAACGCTGGGTTTGGCGCTCCTTTTCAGAAGCAATAATCAAACCATATTCAGCCAAAGGACTATCTGGACCAATCATTTGATCAGAAAGGAAAAAGTCAACATATTCTCGCAACCCAAGAGTAATACCTAAATGCGCTTTCTTAATATAGAAAAAAAGTGGACGAGAAACTGGATATTGACCACTAGAGATTGTTTCAACGGTTGGTACAACACCATTAATATCTGCAACCTTTAGCTTATCAGCATTATTTTGATAAAAAGATAAACCAAAAACACCAACTCCGGTTTTATTAGAAGTAAGACGCGCAAATGTTTCAGAATAATCACCATCAATATCAATGGCTTTGCCATCCTTACGCACAGCAATACAAGCAGCGTGTATTGCCTTATCATCCATCCCCAAAGACTTCATCGCATCCACTGCTCCACTCTCCTTACAGCCTGCAGCTAACAATTTTTCTTCAAAAACTTCACGCGTTCCATGTTTTTCTCCAGGAATATAAGCTGCTATCGTCCAATCGGGAAGAATACTATTGATCTCGCTCCATTTCGAAACGTTATTGGTCTGCAATTTGCCGTCTTTTATAATCCGAGCAGCAAGTGCCCTGTAAACATCTACTGGTTGCAATTTCCAATCAGGACCGTTTATATCTGTTGCAAAAACAATGCCATCATATCCAATGCGTATCTCTTCAACATCTTTTACACCAGCATCAAAACAAGATTGTAATTCACTAGGCTTCATTGCTCGCGAAGCATTAACAATATCAATGGTGTTCTCCCCAATGCCACGGCAAAATTCTTTGATACCAGCACCCGTTCCACCCGATTCGATAACAGGCACTTTAAACTGCGGATACATCTCTCCAAATGCTTCAGCAACAATCTTTTGATAAGGCAAAACTGTAGATGAACCAGTCATCTGAATTTGATCACGTGCATTGCTCACATTCACTGAGAACAATAACGTGAAAATCAGTCCCACCCCAACTGATAAAAATCTACCCATTTATAAACTCCTTAAAAATATGAAACAAATTCTCTTGCTTTTATTCTATGACAATTTCAATTCTAGTTCATATTTGCAGTATAACAAATATAAAAAAGTAACATTGTTCATTTTTTCAAATGATTATGTTTAAACTCTTTATTCAGATAAATTTAATTTGCACGTTTAAACTCAATCACATCCCAAAAAAGATGCGCAACATCTGTACCACAGAAATGTTTAATTTCACGAATTCCAGTAGGAGATGTTACATTGATTTCTGTTATATAATTTCCAATCACATCAATGCCCACAAAAAGAAGTCCGCGTTCCTTTAAAATTGAACCAATACGTTCGCAAATTTCGTAATCACGTTTTGTTAACTCAACATTTTCTGCACGACCTCCAACATGCATGTTCGAGCGAACATCCGTTTCTGCAGCAATCCGATTAATCGCTCCTACAGGCATACCATCAAGCAAAATAATTCGTTTATCTCCTTTTCGTACTGTGTCTAAATAGCGCTGAACAATAAAAGGTTCGCGGTAAATTTGTCCAAACATTTCTAAGAGTGATGCTAAATTACGATCATCCTGTTTCAAATGGAAAACACCAGCCCCCCCATTGCCATAAAGTGGTTTTACAATAATATCACCAAATGTGTCTCTAAAAGCCATAATTTCTTCAATGTCTTTGGTCACTAAAGTCTCTGGCATCAAATCAGGAAATTCCGTTACAAAAATTTTTTCTGGACTATTACGCACCCATGCTGGATCATTCACCACCAACGTCTGAGGATGAATGCGTTCTAACAGGTGTGTTGTGGTAATATAATTGAGATCAAAAGGAGGGTCTTGGCGTAAAAGAATCACATCCATATCCATCAATTGTGTACGGAAAGGCTTACCTAATTGATAATGGTTCCCTTCTTCATCACGCACCGTTAATGATTCCAGCCATGCAATCACACAACCATCGCGCATAGATAAACGATCCGGTGTATAATGAAAAAGAGTATGTCCGCGTTCTTGCGCTGCTAAAGCAAGTGCAAATGTTGTATCCCCCTGAATCTGAATGGTTGAAATATGATCCATCTGAATGGCAATTTTCATGAATAAAACCTCCCTATAGTAAAAGCGAACTGGTCTATGCACTATAAACTCAGTAAATAATAAAAAAAACTATGCTAAGAGAAAGCCTATGAAACAAGACGTTGATACAAAATTAAGCAGTGAAGAAATCGAACGCTATGCACGTCACATTATTCTACCTGAAATTGGTGGAGCAGGACAACAAAAACTTAAAGCTGCCCGTGTTCTTGTTGTTGGCGCTGGTGGACTTGGTGCTCCTATCTTAACCTATTTAGCTGCCGCAGGCGTTGGTACCCTTGGAATTGTCGATGATGATATCGTTTCGCTTTCCAATTTACAACGTCAAGTGATTCACAAAACTAGCACAATTCATCACTACAAAACGGATAGCGCTACAGCTTTTATAAAAGACATAAACCCCCATGTTACAGTTGAAAAACATAATATGCGTTTGGATAAAAGTAATGTGGATAGATTACTAAATGCCTACCATATCATTGTTGATGGATGCGATAATTTTATCACACGTTATTTGCTTGCTGATCATGCCGCTCAATGCGAAAAACCTTTAATAAGCGGCGCTGTAGAACGTTTTAGCGGCTCATTGACAGTGCTTATGCCTTATAAAAACAATAATCCTCACTATCGTGACTTATTTCCAAACCCGCCTGCCCTTGGCATTCTCCCAACATGTGCTGAAACTGGAATCATTGGTATTTTACCAGGAGTTATTGGAACACTCCAAGCAATGGAAGCCATTAAACTCATCACAAATATTGGCGAACCGTTGGTGGGAAAAATCCTTCTCTATAATGGATTATCCGCACAATTTAATATTATTACCTATAAACGGTCAGTTTCCAGTGTAAATACAGAAACTATTTAAGAATTTGAAAGACATAATGATGTTTACCTCTACTAGCTTGTAGCATTCTCTTAAGATACACTGAAGCAGAAATTATCAGTATGACACTGCAAATCATATCCAAATATTATAAATAACTAAGAGCACTTAAACTGATCACAAAAAAATAAAAATATTAGTGAGAAGAATTCTTCTTTTATAAAGAAATTTGAAATTATGACCTATAAGTAAGAAGATTCTCATGCAAATGCTGCAGACATCAAGCTTTGCGTATAAGGATTTTGGGGAGAAGAAAAAATACGATCAGCAGGACCATATTCAACCATCTTTCCATTGCGCATAACAAGAACTTCATGTGAAAGTGCTTTAACAACTTTCAAATCGTGACTAATAAATAGATAACCTAAATGATATTTTTGTTGTAGATGACACAAAAGATCAATAATTTGTGCTTGTACACTTACATCAAGAGAAGATGTTGGTTCATCAAGTACAATAAAGCGCGGCTTAAGGATAATTGCACGTGCAAGAGCAATCCGTTGCCTCTGTCCACCGGAAAACTCATGGGGATAACGATAACGGACAGAAGGGTCGAGATTCACTTCACGCAGAGCTTCAATCACACAATCATTACGCCCAAACGAAGAAAGCTGCGGTTCATGAATTGATAACCCTTCAGCAATAATTTCACCCACAGACATGCGTGGGGAAAGTGAGCCAAAAGGATCTTGAAAAACGATCTGAATATGGCGACGCAATGAACGCATTTTTTTAAAAGTAAAATCGCTTATATCAATATCATCAAAGATAATCTGTCCCTTAGAAGATAACATCCGTATCAGTGCAAGTCCTAATGTTGTTTTTCCTGACCCTGACTCCCCTACAACACCAACTGTTTGACCAACACGAATTGTAATATCTATATCCTGAACAGCCTTTATATGCCCTATTGTTCGCCGTAATAGCCCTTTTTTAATTGGAAACAAAACACGAATTTTTTTACCTTGTACCAAAATGGGTGCATTCCCGTCTGCTTGAAGGGGATTGCCTTTCAGTTCCGCTGCCAATAATTGTTTTGTATAGGGTTGTTGAGGATTTTCAAACAATTGGTTCGTTGGACCACTTTCAACAATTTTTCCTTTTCTCATTACGTAAACACGATCCGCAATACGACGTACAATAGCCAGGTTATGGGTAATAAAAAGCATCGACATGTTGTTTTGCTTTTTAAGTTGTACTAAAAGTTCAAGAATTCGCGCTTGAACAGTTACATCAAGCGCCGTGGTTGGCTCATCAGCAATCAGCAAACGTGGGCTATTGGCAAGCGCCATCGCAATCATCACCCGTTGTCTTTGCCCTCCTGACAATTGATGAGGAAGTGAATTGAAATGTTTTTGTGGTTCATGAATTTCTACTTTTGTCAATAAATCGATAACACGCGCACGCAGTGCGTGTCTTTTTAAGTCTGTATGCATTCTGAGAACTTCAGCTATTTGCTGTTCTATAGTATGCAAAGGATTAAGAGCAGTCATCGGCTCCTGAAAAATCATAGCAATATCTTTACCACGAATTTTTTGTAAATCTTCTTTTTTCTGCTTCAATAAATTTTGATTGTTAAAAATAATTTCGCCCGATTGATAAAGTGTTTTCAAAAAAGGTAATAATTGCAAAATAGATAATGCTGTTACTGATTTCCCAGAACCAGACTCTCCCACCAGTGCAATTGTCTCTCCTTCTTTAATTTCAAAAGCAACTTGATCAAGAATATATCTTTTTTCTTGTTCTTGGCACAAAGCAATCGAAAAATCACGTACTGAAAGCAAATTTGTCATTGGAATGTCTTTCGTGGATCAAAAGCATCTCGAACAGCCTCGCCAATAAACGCCAACAATGATAACATAACAGCAATGATAACAAATCCTGTAAGACCAATCCAAGGAGCGTTCAAATTGGTCGTTGCTTGCCGCATCAATTCACCTAAAGAGGCATAACCAGCAGGAAGACCAAATCCCAAATAATCAAGAGATGTGAGTAATGATACCCCCGACGTCAATAAAAAAGGCATATAGGTCAAAGCAGCAACCATCGCATTTGGTAATAAATGTCGTATCATAATAGTGCTATTAGGAACTCCTAAAGCACGTGCAGCGTCAACATAAGTAAAATTGCGTGCACGTAAAAATTCTGCTCGCACAACTCCAACCAATGTCACCCATTGGAAAAGAAGCATAACTCCCAATAATATCCAAAAACCCTGCGCTAAAATCGCCGCCATGATAATCACTACATAAAGGGATGGTACAGAAGACCATATTTCAATAAAACGCTGAAAAATTAAATCAACCCAACCACCAAAATATCCCTGAATAGCTCCTACTGTAATCCCAATGATTGTGGATACAAGCGTTAAAAGAATGCTAAAAATTATTGATACTCGCAAACCATATAAAACACGGGCAAAAATATCACGCGTTAGATCATCCGTTCCAAGCCAATTCCACCGACTTATTGTACATTCTGGATCAGAACTTCTCAGTGGATAATTGATACAACGCTCTTCTTTGCTTTGAAGCCAAAAAGGGGGAGCTAACGCTACTGTTTTATTCCCCACAATTGTGTTGTAAGAATAACGCACCATTGGCCATACTGCCCAACCGTGTTTAGCAATTTCATTTTGAATCAAAGGATCACGAAAATCCGCTATAGCTAAATTACCGCCAAATTTTTCATCAGAATAATCAAAAAAAACTGGAAAGAGCAGCTCTCCTTTATAAGAAGCAATAATTGGGCGGTCATTGGCAATAAATTCTGCTGAAAAAGAACAAAAACAGAAAAACAGAAAGAACCATAATGACCACCAACCACGATGATTTTTCTTGAAATTGCGCCAGCGATATACATTTAACGGAGAGAAAAAGGGCTCTTTCTGCAACTGAGAATTATGCGAATGACCGTCTTTTGTTTCTTGCATCACAAATCCTTTTTATTAAAATCAATACGTGGATCAATAAGCATATAAACAATATCAGAAATGAGATTCACAATAAGACCAATAAGTGAAAAAATATAAAGAGAAGCAAAGACAACAGCATAATCACGATTGACAATCGAGGTATAACTTAAAAGCCCTATACCATTTAAAGAATAAAGCATTTCAATCAACAAAGACCCACTAAAAAATGATGACATAAACGCTGTAGGAAAGCTTGCAACCACAATTAAAATTGCATTGCGAAAAACATGGCCATAAAGAACCGAACGCTCGCTTAAACCCTTAGCGCGTGCTGTAATGACGTATTGTTGACGAATTTCTTCTAAAAAACAATTCTTTGTGAGCAAAGTCGTTGTTGCAAAGGCAGAAATGATCATAGCCGTTAATGGAAGAACTAAATGATAAAGGTAATCTAATATCTTACCAGTAAAAGACAATTGGGTAAAATTATCAGATGTTAAGTGGCTTAAGGGAAACCAATTTAAAAAGACCCTCCAGCAAAAAAACCATTAAAAAAATACCAAAGAGAAAACTCGGAATGGCATAGCCTATAATGATAAGTGCACTTGTCCATACATCAAATGCTGATCCCTCTTGAAGAGCTTTACGAATTCCTAGCGGTATGGAAATAGTATAAGAAATCAATAATTGCCAAAATCCAAGTGAAAGAGAAACTGGTAAAGCACTCTTAATAAGTTCAATAACAGAACGTCCTTGTGTATAAGAATCACCAAAATCAAAACGCAAATAACGACTAAGCATTGTCAAGTAACGCTCTAAGGGAGGCTTATCAAAACCAAATTGCTTTTCCAGTTTGGCAATAAACTCCGGATCTAATCCTTGTGCACCACGGTATTTAAAAGTTTTAGAAGAAGACAATTCAACACTAGCACCTTCTAAAATAATATCAGAAGAAAAACCAAGATCACTCCCTCCATCCACTCGCCCTATTGCATCACCTGTTCCTTGTAATTGAGCAATAATATTTTCAATAGGTCCGCCTGGGGTAAATTGAATAATAATAAATGTTACTGTTAAAATACCAATCAGTGTAGGTATAATCAGTAAAAAACGCCGGAAAATATAGGCTACCATTCTTTATTTTCACTTTCCAATACTACCATATTGAATCAATTTAATGATACGTCAATACAATTTGGAGGTAAAGTTTTGAAACCTAAATTACAAACAAAAACCAATCACATTTCTTTCTTAAAATGAGCTCTCTTGAAACAGTTTAGTTTGGCTAATTTTCTTTATTATCATTCGTTAACACAGAAACAGGATGATCAGATAAACTGCGTAAATAAAGTAAAAGATCAGCACGATCTTGATCATTCTTTATTCCACGAAATGACATAATTGTCCCTGGAAATGCTTTATGTGGTGATTGCAAATAACGATCTAAATTGATAAAATCCCATTTTTGATTAGAATTTGCACGTAACGCCCGTGAATAAGCAAAATCTGGTGTCGACGCCAAAGGGCGGTTCACTATGTCCCAAAGTACTGGACCAACACGGCTAGATTCATTGCGTCCAGAGGTATGGCATATGGCACATTGGCGAAAAAGTTTACGTCCATTTTCAAGGCTGCCTTGTTGAAGACGATCGTTTAAGGACAAAGAAATATCAGATGCTTTCTGTTTTTCTTTAAATACATCATTCCTTGTAATTGTATGAGAATGTTGAACTGATGGAGAATGATCATAGACTATATCGCTGAATATAGAAATTCCCACCACTATAATCAACACACATAAACAAGAAAAAGCAAAATAGACAACTGTTGAGCGTTTCATAAAAACTTAAACGTTTATTATCTTTTCATTACTACTTTTAGTTTAAGCCTTTTCTTTATAACATACAACATGATAAATGCCTTACACACGGTATTTGGAATTGTGCAATGACTCTTGAACCAATTATTTTGATTCCCGCTCGTATGGATTCAACGCGTTTACCCCAAAAAGTTCTCGCTGAGATCGCTGGAAAACCAATGATTGTTCACGTTGCTGAACAAGCAAAAAAAGCTGCTATAGGACGTATTCTCGTGGCAACAGACCACCGTGAAATCGCTAAAATCGTTACAGCTTATGGGCATGAGTGTATTATAACATGTGGCGATCATAAATCTGGCTCTGATCGTATTTATGAAGCTTTAACGCGTATTGATCCCGAAAAACATTACAATACCATTGTGAATGTACAAGGTGATCTGCCGACAATAACGCCTAGTGAAATTATCAATACTTTACGCCCTTTGGAAAATAGCTCTACTGATATTGCAACTTTAGGTGCTAAAATTAATGATGAAAACGAAAAGATAGATCCAAATGTCGTAAAAATTATTGGTACACCACTTTCTCAAAATCGTCTTCGTGCCCTTTATTTTACCCGCACAACAGCACCTTATGGAGATGGTCCCCTTTACCATCATATTGGAATATATGCCTATCGACGTAAAGCGTTGGAGCAATTTGTAGCGCTTAAGCCTTCTCTTCTCGAACAGCGTGAAAAACTTGAACAATTACGTGCATTAGAGCATAATATGCGTATCGATGTAGAGATAATTGATACAATTCCCTTAGGAGTAGACACACAACGTGATCTTGAGAAAGTCCGTGGAATTTTAGCATGAAAACATTAAAAAAAACCAATAAAATCTCTTTTCAAGGAGAATACGGCGCCAATTCCCATATTGCTTGTACTTATATGTTTCCTAATATGGAAGCTGTTCCTTCTGTAACTTTTGCAGAGGCCTTAAACTTAGTGGAAAGTGGGCAAGCTGATCTTGCTATGATTCCTATTGAAAATACTCTTGCTGGCCGCGTCGCAGATATTCATCATCTTTTACCACAGTCATCCCTTTATATTATTGATGAATATTTTTTGCCTATTCATTTTCAACTCATGGTTTTACCTGGCGTTACACATGACGAAATTAAAACCGTTCATAGCCACACGCACGCCCTTGCACAATGCCGGGAAATTATCCGGAATAATGGCTGGATACCTGTTAACTCACCTGATACCGCTGGAGCTGCGAAATTTGTCAAAGAAAATGGTAAACGCTCACAAGCAGCCTTAGCTCCTCTGATTGCAGCTGAACTCTATGGACTTGATATTCTTGAAAGAAATGTTGAAGATAATCCTCATAACATTACACGTTTTGTCATTCTTTCACGTTCTCAACGGCACATACCCAGACCCCAAAATGGTGAAAAAATCATCACAAGTCTTCTTTTTCGCGTGCGCAATGTACCTGCTGCTCTTTATAAAGCTATGGGAGGATTTGCCACTAATGGTATTAATATGACAAAATTAGAAAGTTATCAAATTGGCGGGAATTTTAATGCAACACAATTTTTTGTCGATATTGAAGGACATCCTGAAGACCCCATGATGAAACTCGCCCTAGAAGAACTATCTTTTTTTTCTGCTGAACTTCGCATTATCGGCATTTATCCAGCTCAAAACGATCGAACATCTGTGTAAAGAACAGTTAGATTATATCATTTTTATAAACATCAAAGAATATTCTTAAAATTCCATAATGCAACTTACTTTGAAAAAAACGGCTTCTTTTATCAACAAGCTTTATAATAAACACTGAAAAGGAAAAATAGATTTATTTAACGGAACAGTTTCCATTATCCAAATAATATTCTTCTACGGATTATATATGTTAAGGATTTGCCATCTTACTTTTTTCATAAAAAATTCTTTGAGAAGATATACTACTATCTATAACAACTTATTTAGAATAATAATCATCAACCTGACAAAGAAGATCATATAACAATTTAGGCTGCCATTAATTTACAAATAATAATAATTTCAATTCTCTTAGCTTTAAGCAGCGCGTAAAATAATTTTATAAAGCTAAAGGTATAACTTTTACTCTGCTTTTTACAATGAACTTTGATCTTTTATATTGATAAAAACTGACTTATAATTAATATTATTTTCAGGATAAAGGGAAAAACAATGAAAAAAATTTGCACTCAAGGATTACTCGTTGCCAATATTCTCGTTTGCTCCAGTGTTGCATTTGCTGGTTTTGGTGAGAAAAAATGGAATTTTGCACCAAGTGAAACTGTTACAATTGGTACATCCGATACAGCACATCAAGGCGTTGAATATGCTTGTAAAGCATTTAAACCCAAAAAAGCATCTTTTGTTTTATCATACTCGTCTCCTTCTGATTTAGAAAAACTAAAAATTATTGCAGATGATGAAAAGAAAATAACTCATGATAAAGAACATAAAATCTTTACGCTCAAAGGTGTAAAATCCCTCCATATAAGTTTTCCTTCATCAGGAAATTATACTTTTAAAAATATTACTAAGAAAAAAATTACTGGTATAGACTGTGATACAGGGGATTATTAATGATATTTTAACCATATCTTGGCTTTGCGTATATGTATAAAAAACTGAAGTAAGCTTTTTTAGAAACCGAGTGTTGTAAATTGTCAATACTCGGTTTTCGAGAAATTGGGTTTTGTGCTTATGTCATAAAAGCTTGTATAATAAAATTAAACTATCAAGAGAAATAAATTTCAAAAGGAATAAACCTTGCATAACTTTGACAAATTGTGAAATTTTTTATTATATTTTCATTACCAGGATAACTTGTTTGCATTAGAATATCGTATCTGTCTGTGCAATTGAAGCCTCTCAAAATTGCTATAAACTATATTGTATATAAATAGAGAAATAAAAATGCTTTGTTCACGGCAAATCAATAGGAGAAACTGTTACGGAAAATTTAAATCTCCATTATTTTTTGTTGTCTATAATATCAAGAATTAAACTTAAAGAAAAAATTCTTGGTTGTTCGTGTCATATTTTTTGTTTCTTAGCTTGATTTTTCATTTCAAATCGACAATATGAGTTTGGGAGGTTGGTAGTGGACGAACTGCTTGTCAACTGGGTCAGGTCTGGAAAGAAGCAGCCCCAACGGGTTTTTGTACGGGTCATTTTCCAACCTCCTATGTTGCTGTATAAATATTTTTATTGTTTTTCAGTGAAGTATCTGCAATTTTAGAGCAATATTGTGCAGGTAAAAAAAACTAAGAGATTTTTGGCTATTTTAAAGAAAATTGTCCTCTTTTGAGAAAATAATTTGATTGAGAAAAAATCCTTTTATATTAGATTAGGGTGTTAATCTTTGCCTTCGTATTATCGAACTGTACGCATAAGAGCTTCAAAGTGGAATCATTGATAAAAAATATGCCGGTAGAAAAAAACTATCGTGTTCTTGCTCGCAAATATCGCCCTCAAAACTTCTCTGACCTCATTGGTCAAGAGGCTATGGTGCGTACTCTCACCAACGCTTTTGAAACGGGTCGTATTGCGCAAGCGTGGATGCTAACAGGAATTCGTGGAGTAGGTAAAACTACAACTGCGCGTATTTTGGCACGTGCACTCAACTACAAAACAAAGGATATTGACCAACCAACAACCATATTGAATACACTTGGTGAACATTGTACACAAATCATTGAAGGACGCCATATCGATGTTATAGAAATGGATGCAGCGTCGCATACGGGTATTGATGATATTCGTGAAATTATTGAACAAATACGTTACCGTCCTGTTGCTGCACGCTATAAAGTTTATATTATTGATGAAGTGCACATGCTTTCAACGCAAGCATTTAATGGCTTATTAAAAACACTTGAAGAACCACCAGCACATGTAAAATTTATTTTTGCAACGACAGAAATCCGCAAAGTTCCTATTACGATTCTTTCGCGTTGCCAGCGTTTTGACCTACGGCGTATTGAATCGACAATTTTGAGCGCGCATTTGCGCCAAATTGCAAAATGTGAAAACGTAGAAGTGGAAGATCAAGCAATCTCCATGATTGTTCGCGCTGCGGAAGGCTCTGTACGTGACGCATTATCTATTTTTGATCAAGCAATTGCGCATAGCTACGGCAACGTCAGTGCTCTTGCAGTGCGTGCTATGTTAGGCTTAGCTGATCAAGCACGTGTTATTGATCTCTTTGAATTTATCATGAAGGGTAATGTTGTAAATGCATTACATGAATTTCGTAGCCAATACGATGCAGGTGCTGATCCTCTTACTATATTGACAGAATTGGCTGATTTCAATCATCTGGTTACACGTCTACGTTTTACTCCAGAGATAGCTGAAGATCTCTCACTTACTGAAGATGAACGTTTAAGAAGCTTAGATTTTTCACAAAAACTTTCCATCCCTATTTTATCCCGAAACTGGCAAATGTTACTCAAAGGCTTACAAGAAGTAAATCAGACAACACATCCTCTTCAAGCCGCAGAAATGCTACTCATTCGTCTTGCTCACACTGCTGATCTCCCTACTCTTGATGAAGCTTTGAAAAAGCTTATGCAAGAAAAAGCGCCTCTCACAATTGTTCCAAATTCTTCTCGTCACGAATCCACAAATACAAATAATCTGTCAACAGCAGTATATGCTCATTCTCCCTTAAAAACTCCAAATACACCAATCCGCCAATCAGATTTAAAAATACCTGCGGAACAACAATTTAACCACTCCTTGCAAGAAAAAGATCCAGTCAAAATTCAAACTCTTGAAAGCACTGATTCCTCTGAAGTAACAGAAATTATTAAATCGCAAACCATTATTATAAATTCCTTATACGATATTGTTAAATTAGCCGAGCAGCATAACGATATTCAATTTAAAATACTTGTTAGAGAATTTGTTCATCCTGTTTCTTTTAAACCTGGGCATATTACCTTAAGACTTTCTAAAGATGCCCCACATTCTCTTGCTAGTGATATAGAAAAAATGCTTTCCCAATGGACTGGGAAACGCTGGACTATCACCTTTGTTAATGAAGGAGGAGGACCAACCCTACAGGAAGAAAGTCTAGCTATTCAAAAAACTCTTTTTTCCAATGCAGAGGCCGATCCTGATATCGCAAAAATCCTCAATCATTTCCCAGAAGCAAAAATTGTCGATATTCGCTTAAATAAACAAGAAAACGATCTTGATTTATCCCCTGATACTTTTAAAAATACCAAAACTTTTGAAAATGAAAATAATATCAACGATGAATAAGGATACTCATTTCTATGCGTGACATGATGAGCATGATGAAAAAAGCCAAAGAAATGCAAGAGAAAATGCAGAAAATTCAAGAAGAAGTAGCAAGCCTACAAGTGACTGGTACTTCTGGTGGTGGTCTTGTCAACATCACCTTAAACGGCAAAAATATCATAACAAAAATCGAAATTGATCCTTCGTTACTCAAGCCTGAAGAAGCTGAAATTCTTGAAGATCTGATTATGGCAGCCTATAATGAAGCTAAAACAAAAATTGAAACAGCTATAGAAGAAAAAACTAAAAACATAACAGCAGGGCTACCACTACCATCAGGTTTCAAACTCCCATTCTAATGAACCGGATTTTATTGAATCCCTTGGAACGATAATATGTCTAAACACATTGCAGGACCTGAAATTGAGCGTCTTATTCAGCTTTTAGCGCGAATACCAGGTCTTGGACCGCGTTCGGCGCGCCGTGCTGTTCTTCACCTTATCAAAAAAAAGAAACATTATTGGAACCTTTAGGAGCAGCAATACAAACAGCAGTAGACAAAGTCTGCATTTGTTCTGTTTGCGGAAATGTAGATACAATTGATCCTTGTTCGATTTGTACAGATCCACGCCGCGATGATACAACAATTATTGTTGTTGAGGATATTGCTGATCTGTGGGCTCTTGAACGCGCAAAAACTTTAGCAGCACGTTATCATGTATTGGGTGGACGTCTCTCTGCCTTAGATGGGATAGGTCCTGACGAACTCAAAATCGCTCCCTTAGTACAGCGCGTTGTAGAAAACTCGATTACGGAGATTATTCTAGCGGTCAACGCTACTGTTGAAGGCCAAACAACTGCTCACTACATCACTGACCAGCTCTCTAACTTCTCCGTTAAAATTACTCGACTTGCACATGGAGTACCTGTGGGAGGCGAACTCGATTATCTTGATGATGGAACTTTAGCAGCAGCTTTACAAGCAAGAACAAATCTCTAAAATTTTTCTCTTTTACCTGTTCTCTGTCTTTATTCACTACCATTTCTTTTTAGGGGGCAATATTAAAATGATAAAGAAAAATCTCTCACTTTTAAACAACTTTGCTCCTGGTATTCTAGTATGTTTACTCATATCAGCCTTAGCTTATGGCTTAGAAATTATAGAAAAACAGCTTTTCGCAGAAGCGTGGCTTGAAAGCCTTGTTTTGGCAATTCTTTTGGGATCTATTGCTCGTAGTTGTTTTAATTTGCCAACATATTTTCAAAAAGGTATCACCTTTTGTGCAAAAACACTTCTCGAAATTGCTATTGTTCTTTTAGGAGCAAGCATTAGCATTAACACAGTTCTTTCCGCGGGTTGGAATTTACTTGCTAGCATCATATTCGTTATATTTGTAACAATTATCCTCAGTTTCTCCATCAGCCGACTCTTCGGGCTTTCTACACATTTAGCAATGCTAGTCGCTTGTGGAAATGCTATTTGTGGCAATTCAGCCATTGTTGCCGTTGCACCTGTCATTAAAGCAAAACATGACGATGTAGCTGCGTCAATTGCTTTCACTGCTCTTTTAGGGATTCTTATTATTTTATTTCTACCCTTTTTACATCCACTTCTGAATTTGTCATTTAGCCAATACGGTGTACTGGCCGGCATGGTTGTTTATGCTGTACCACAGGTTTTAGCAGCAACAGCATCTGTCTCTTTTGTAAGTGTTCAAATTGCAACCGTTGTTAAACTGGTGCGGGTTTTAATGTTAGGACCTCTTATTTTCGCTTTGTCAATCATCTATAATCGATCAGCACAAACACGCTTACGTCTACACACCCTCGTCCCATGGTTTATTATTGGTTTTATTATCATGATGCTTGTTCGCTCAAGTGGTCTTATCCCTGAAAAAACTATTAATCCCATCAAACTTATCGCTCAGTTGTTGACCGTTATTTCAATGGCTGCATTAGGATTAGGCGTTGATATCCACTCGTTAAAAAAAGCAGGATGGCGTGTCGTTTTGGCCTCGACTTGCTCCATACTTATCCTTGGCATTTGTAGCCTTATCATGATACAATTGAGTGGTATGAATCATATAACTTTTTGAAATAACACATTAAAATACTTTTTCTTTTTTCAGCAAAGTTTGTAAACACTTCTAAAGGTGTTTATGGGCACTGAAATAGTCTTCATTATAAAACTATTTTTATTATTTTATATAAAAGAACGAATGCGCTTTGATGTTAATAGTAATAGCAAGCGTTAAATTTCTCATCCAACTGCTTTTCAGTATATAATTACTTGCAAGCAAGTATGGTACAAAAATGCATAATTCAGCAAAAAAATGCTGTTTTTTATTTTTTGCTGCTTTAACAAAAATCAAGTTTTTACAAAAAGCTTATAGAATATGCTCTTATTTGGGAAAAATAAATGTGATTTCATAATTTTTCCCTTTCGGATTGTTTTTACTTACTATGTGTTGTAACAGGATATAATAAGGATTCAATTAACGCTCAATGTATCCAATAAAAAACTAGAAAACACAGCAGATTTTTTTATCATATTATCCAACTAAAATATTTTTATGCTTATACTTGCCATAGATACTGCTTCAATTTATTGTGCCGTTGCGCTCATTCGTCATAAATCTGTCATTGCACATATCAGCGAACGCATGAGTAAAGGGCATGCCGAAAAACTCATTGGATACATTGCACAAATAACTGACCAAACTAATATTACTCTTGATCAAGTTGATCGTATTGCTGTTAATATTGGACCTGGATCGTTTACTGGTGTGCGTGTCGGTGTTTCAACAGCAAGAGCTTTAGCATTAGCGCTAGAAATACCAGCTGTTGGAGTAAGCGCACTTGAGGCACTGGCAGCACAAGCAATAACTAACAAAAATACTGCATCAGCAATAGCAACCACCGTTGTCATTGAAGCCGGAAGAAATATGTTCTATCATCAAAACTTCAATGAAGATCTCACACCTTTAGGACTACCTGGATTAAAAACAATTGAAAATATCATCGAAGATTTACCCCAGCCAACGAGACTAACTGGTCCAGCAGCTGATATTATTGCACTGTACATTAAAAACAATAAGGTAAACAGAAAAATCGTACGAGACCCAATTCTCTACGAAGCAGCTGATATTGTAAGCTATGCCCATCTTGCTGCAAACAAACAACCACAAAATCCACCCTGCCCACTCTATTTACGCAATGCTGACGTAAAACAACAAACTGGTTTTGCTTTACCACGAAAAAAATAATGTCCGAGTTTTCATTGATAAAAAAATATTTTTATATTGCTCCGCTACAAGCTAATGATAGTGCTTCCTTTCATAAAATTCACCAGTACTGTTTTGTTCCTGCTTGGGAAAAACGAGCCTTTGATAATTTCTTAATAGATCACTCTATCTTTGGATACAAAGCCTCTCTCATTGGTCAACCAGATCAAATCGTAGGATTTTGCCTCTGCCGACTCATTCTTGATGAAGCAGAAATCATCACAATTGCCGTTCATCCTCATTTTCGTCGACAAGGAATTGGCACTTTGCTTATCGATAGTACACTACGCCATCTTCGCCATGAACGTGCTATAAAACTTTTCCTAGAAGTAGAAGAGACGAATCTTTCTGCCTTGAATCTTTATCAGCGTTTCCAATTTCAAAAAATTGCTAAACGCCCTGCTTATTACCCATCAAAAAACAGTCGCATAGATGCAATTGTTATGCAAAAAACTTTTAAGCAAACAACAGATTGAGATTTGCGTAAAAAACATTTAGACATGCGTTATGAATAAAGTAAATTCTAAAAATAAGTCCCCTGTTGCTCCTAAAAAGGTTTTTATCAAAACCTATGGGTGTCAAATGAATGTTTATGACAGCCAACGGATGACTGATAGTCTCAGTTCACAAGGTTATGTTACTACACAAACACCAAATGATGCTGACTTGATTCTTGTTAATACCTGCCATATTCGTGAAAAAGCAGCAGAAAAACTCTATTCTGACCTCGGTCGTTTGCGCGTGCTGCGTCAAGAACGGGCACCTGACAAGCCTCTGATGGTTGGTGTGACTGGTTGTGTTGCACAAGCCGAGGGCAGTGAAATCTTGCGCCGTGCTCCAACCGTGGATCTCGTTATTGGTCCGCAAATGTATCACCGTTTACCAGACTTGTTAGAAAAGGCCAAACAAGGCAAAAAAGTTATCGAAACAGACTACGCTGTCGAAGATAAATTTGCTCATTTGCCGCCTCACAATAAACGTGCTGTAAGAAAACGAGGTGTTAGTGCATTTTTAACAGTGCAAGAAGGCTGTGACAAATTTTGTACTTTTTGTGTTGTTCCCTACACACGAGGTGCTGAAATATCACGACCTGTTGAACAAATTACTGAAGAAGCACGCCAACTCATTGAAGCTGGTGTCAAAGAAATTACGCTCCTTGGACAAAATGTAAATGGTTGGCATGGACAAAGTGCTCATGGAAAAACTTGGCGTCTTGGTGATCTTCTCTATCATCTCGCCAAACTGGATGGTTTAAAGCGTCTACGTTATACAACCAGCCACCCACGAGATATGGATGACAGCCTTATTGCCGCACATCGAGATCTTGACATATTGATGCCTTACCTGCATCTCCCTGTCCAATCAGGTTCCGATCGCATCTTAAAAGCAATGAATCGCCAACATAAAAGCATTCATTATCTTCAGCTTATCGAAAAAATTCGGACCGCACGACCTGATATTGCTTTTTCAGGCGATTTTATCGTAGGATTTCCAGGAGAAACAGATGAAGACTTTGAAGAAACCATTAAACTTATTAAACAAGTGCAATACAGTTCAGCCTATTCTTTCAAGTATTCACCTCGTCCTGGAACAGTTGGTGCAACAATGAAAAATCATGTTGATGAAGCTGTAAAGGATGCTCGACTCCAGCATTTGCAGGTTCTCCTTCTTGAGCAGCAAGATGCATTTTTGCGTTCTAAAATTGGTCAAACAACCGATGTTCTGATTGAAAAAGCTGGACGTCACTCAGGACAAATGGTAGGTCGTTCACCTTGGCTTTTACCTGTTGTTGTAGAGACACAAGCCTCTATGGGCTCTGTGGTAACAACACATATTAAAAATGTGAGTTCAAATAGTTTTGTCGGTGAGATACCAAATGTATAAACATGTCTGGAATGTCCTAATTTACCACAAAGATTTTAGGAAGCTCTTTTATTTTTGAAGAAAATGATTACATCTAAACCTTATATTCTATGAAAGATAAAATACCTTTTATAAAATTCGTTAAAGAAAGTATACAAATTTATATAGATATGGGAGAATAGGTTGAAAGCTTCAACCGAAAAAGTAAAGCGCATTAGAGAAAAAGCAAATGCTTACCCTGAAAATACTGGTATCTTGGGAAAAGCAAGAACATCAGATGCGCATCAAGTTGTTCTTATCTTTGAAAACAATAAATATGCGAAGGCAGTTTTTGGTAAACTTGATGAAAATCTTATCTATATCGAACAAAAACTCGAACTTAGCATTCATCCGCGCGGTAATGAGATCTTAATCCGTGGGAATATTGCTGCTATAAAACAGGCACAATATGTATTGCAACAGCTTTATGAATCCGCCAAAATACACCAAGAGCTCACTTTATCAGATATAGAAGGAGCAATTGCCATGGCAAATTTACTACAAGAACAGCAAGAAACCCTCACAACGATACAACCTGCAAAAAAACATATCCCCGCACAATTACATACCCATAAAAAAATAATCCATGCGAGATCCTCAACACAAGATGCTTACATACGTGCAATGGAGAGTAATGAACTTGTTTTTGGTGTAGGACCTGCAGGAACAGGCAAAACATATCTTGCTGTTGCTCATGCTACAATGCTTTTAGAGCGTGGTATCATTGAACGAATTGTCCTGTCACGTCCCGCCGTTGAAGCTGGAGAGCACCTTGGCTTTCTTCCCGGAGATCTTAAAGAAAAAGTCGATCCGTATTTACGTCCACTTTATGACGCCCTTTATGATATGATCCCCGTTGAAAAAGTCGAGCGCATTTTAACTTCTGGCGTCATAGAAATTGCCCCTCTTGCTTTCATGCGCGGACGAACACTTGCCCATGCAGCTGTCATTCTTGATGAGGCACAAAATACCACACCTATGCAAATGAAAATGTTCCTCACACGACTTGGGGAAGGAACACGTATGATCGTAACCGGTGATGTAAGTCAAATTGATTTGCCTACTGGACAAAAATCAGGTTTAATCGAAGCAATACGCATTCTTTCACATATAGAAAATATTGCGATTATTCGTTTTGATGAAAAAGATGTTGTACGCCATCCCCTTGTAGCCGCTATCGTCCGTGCTTATGATCATGATTCTGCTATACAAATTAAAGAAATGTCTTCTTCAAATAGTTCGTCGAAAACAGTGAATTCAATTTAGCATGATTACTATTGATATAACTATTGAGAGCTCTGGATGGGATGATGAACAAATGCTTTATGATATCGCTGAAAAAGCATTAACAACGACAATGCATCACCTTTCATTAGAAAATATTGTAAGTGAAATTAGTCTGCTTTTTACAGATGATAAATATATGGCGCAGATCAATGCGCAATGGCGTGGTAAAAATAAACCAACCAATGTATTGTCCTTTCCTGCTTTTCCACTTAAAGTTGGACAAACACCAGGACCTATGCTCGGTGATATTATTATTGCGCGAGAAACGGTTTTACTTGAAGCATCGACAGAAGGAAAATTATTTCAGGATCATTTGACGCATATGATTGTTCATGGTGTTCTTCACCTTCTTGGTTATAATCATGAAACAGATGATGAAGCGCACCAAATGGAAAAACTTGAAAAGGAAATTCTTCAAAAGTTTTCCATAAAGGATCCCTATAGTGAATTTTAAAATGAGAAAAATTAACTTTTAAAATTAATATCACCATCATACAATTTAAAATCTCTTATGCCTCTAAAAAGAAAGTTTGAAGATTTCAAAATCATGGCAAATAAAATAAATGCACCAAATAACCGCCAAATATCTTCTCATATTGAAGAACACTCCTCACAACAAGCAAATCACACGGAAAAATACTCCCTGATAAATCATTTGTTTTCGTTTTTACGTGGACGCAATTATACGTCATTGCGTGATGACCTTACCGTTGCGCTCACCGCTAACAATGAAAAAGACACAACCCTCTTCTCACCTGAAGAACGTACTATGCTACATAATATCTTACGTCTGCGTGAAGCACGAGTTGATGATGTTATGATTCCACGCTCTGAAATCGAAGCATTGGAAATAAACACTTCCCTTGGGGAAGCTCTTAAATGTTTTGCAAAAATTGGCCATTCTCGCGTACCTGTTTATGCTGAAACTTTAGATGATCCACGGGGAATGATCCATATCCGCGATATCCTTAATTATATAACTCGTTTTATTATCAACTCACCCCAAACAGAGCAGAAATCTGATTTTCTTCAATTAAACCATACGCATTTACACACTCCAATAGGTGAATTGGATTTGATTCGTGCTGTTCTCTTTGTCCCTAGTTCCATGCTGGCAAGCAAATTACTCACACGTATGCAAACCACACGAACACAGATGGCTTTGGTTATTGATGAACATGGTGGCACAGACGGTTTAGTTTCTATGGAAGATATCGTCGAATTAGTCGTTGGTGATATCGAAGATGAACATGATCATATTGACAATGCTATCGTGCGCGAACCTAATAATAGATGGCTTGTTGACGCAAAAACTGAACTAGAAGATGTGGAAAAAGCTCTCGGTCCTGATTTTATCGTCGGCGAATATGGTGATGAAGTTGATACCATTGGTGGTTTGATTGTTTCCATTCTTGATCGCATTCCTGCAAAAGGTGAAGTTATTGAAGCAGTTCCTGGTTATCAATTTCGTATTTTAGAAGCTGATAAACGCCGGATTAAGCGATTGCGCATTTTTCGCATCCCAGAAAATGAGAATTTTGAAAAAAATGCTCTTTCTAAAAAATAGTCAAATGCTTTTAGGTAGTTTCATAGTTTTCTTATCTTCTCTTACCGGTTGGAAACGGCAAGCGTGGATATTTTTATGTGGTGCACTTACGTCTTTTGCGCTTCCACCTTTTTATTTGACACCTCTGTGTTTTTTAACTTTTCCTATCTTTATTGTTTTACTTGACTCAATCTATACTATCCAAAACAATAAAAAGCGCTTTCTAACCTATGCTCTAAGTTGTGGAATCTTTGGCTTCAGCTATTTTATTTGCAGCCTTTGGTGGTTGTGCAATGCTTTGTTGACGGATCCAGTTACTTTTGGCTGGGCAGTGCCATTTGCCATTTTGGGTCCTCCCCTCTATCTTTCCCTTTATTGGTTTTTTGCTGGTTTCATTGTCGGTTTTTTATGGACAAAAGGAATAGCACGTTTTTTTGTTTTGGCTTTTGCGCTGGGACTGGCAGAATGGTTGCGCGCTATCCTATTTACGGGCTTTCCATGGAATGCCCTTGGTTATACAGCTATGCCCACCCCTATATTCATGCAATTAGATGCAATCGTGGGGCTTTATGGAATGAATATTCTTGCTGTTTTAGTCTATAGTTTACCTACTGTTCTATTAACGGACGAAAAAAAGAAAACCGCACTTTTTCTTTGCTTATCACTTATAGTAATTCACAGTAGTTTTGGACTTTATCGCCTCAATACTGCAGCGAGCATCACTGATGATCAAAAAAATCATTATTGGGTGCGCATTATTCAGCCTTCTATACAGCAAAATATAAAACTGAATAATACAACACGAGAAGCTATATTTGAAGCTCATATGCATTTAAGTGCAATACCAACAGCAGATCACAATAGAGAACCTGATTTTATCATATGGCCAGAAGCATCTGTTCCCTATATTCTCAATGACTCACCTGCTATCGCAATGCACATTGCCTCTCTTCTTAAACCCAGACAGTGGGCTATCCTTGGTGCTATACGTGCCAATGATGATCCTCTTAATGAGCAAACACAATATTTTAATACGATTGCAGTCATTAACAATAAAGGTGATATTTTAGACACTTCTGACAAACTGCACTTGGTTCCTTTTGGTGAATATCTTCCTTATCAAAATTTATTGGAAAAAATTGGATTGCGTGCCCTCGCTGATACTATTGGTGGATATAGCGCTGCAAGCGTACGAAAAACTGTTATGATGCCAAATGGGTTTTCTTATCTTCCGTTAATTTGTTATGAGGTAATATTTCCTAATGAAATGACTTTTAAAGGCTCCCCTCCCCAAGCAATCATTAATATTACAAATGATGCATGGTTTGGTGTAACGCCTGGTCCATATCAACATCTTCAACAAGCACAGCTTCGTGCTGTTGAACTGGGAATCCCCCTTATACGAGCAGCCAATAATGGAATATCGGCTGTTATTGATTCTTATGGGCGAATCATTGTAGCTCTCCAGCAAAATGCTATTGGCATTATTGATTCACCAGTTCCATCATCCATTACCCCCATAGGAAGCAATGAATATAGAATATTCTCTACTTTTATCTTATTTATTCTTATGCTATTGTGCCGTATCAGTTTTGGTTCTACAAAACATCTTAAATGATTCAAATGCCCATATACGGTATTACATTGTGTATGCTGGGTGTATGCCGGTAATATTGGGAAAAAGTGTTACATATTATATTAATTATATGATAAACCAACTTTAGAGAAATCTGTTGTTGGTTTAGAAGCAAAGTGCTGGAAACTAAAGAGTTGCATTATGGCCGAGACTAAAAAAAACCCGATCCTATAGACATCTATGTTGGAACCCGTATTCGTTTGCGTCGTAATATTTTGGGGCTTACTCAAGAGAAACTAGGTGAAAAATTAGGTGTTACCTTCCAGCAAATTCAAAAATACGAAAAAGGTACAAACCGTATTGGAGCAAGTCGTCTTCAAGCAATTGCGGAAATTATGGATGTTCCTGTTTCTTATTTTTTCGATAAAGGTATGCAGACACAACATGCAGAAGGTTTTTCTGAAAGCGACAATGATTTTATAGATTTTTGCTCCAGCAATGAAGGAATCCAATTAATGCGTGCTTTTACAAATATTTCTGATGCTAAAGTGCGTAGGAAAATCATTGACTTAGCAAAAGCACTTTCTGAAGAAGAACAAGCTGTAAAATAAAAATTACGTATTTTCTTTCAGTGAAACTTATAAATTGAGTATTGACGATTTGCCATGTGGTTGGCAAATAGGGGCAGCCTTAACAGATAATTAATAAACCATTGGTTTTCTTTTTTGAAGGAGTTCCTATGCCGCGTCAAGATTATCTTTTTACGAGTGAGTCGGTATCAGAAGGACATCCTGATAAGATTTGTGATCGTATTTCCGATGAAATCGTTGATATGGTCTATAGAGAAGCGCAAAAAACTGGTACAAATCCATGGTTGATACGGGTTGCATGTGAAACTCTTGTGAGTGTGAATCGTGTTGTTATCGCTGGTGAAGTGCGTGTTCCTGATACGCTCTTTAAAAGAGATAAAAATAAAAAATTTATCTACGATAAAACTGGTCGTCCACTTA
Source organism: Bartonella birtlesii IBS 325 (assembly GCF_000273375.1). Taxonomy (NCBI): domain Bacteria; kingdom Pseudomonadati; phylum Pseudomonadota; class Alphaproteobacteria; order Hyphomicrobiales; family Bartonellaceae; genus Bartonella; species Bartonella birtlesii. The sequence continues at coordinate 754,290 of NZ_CM001557.1, read as the reverse complement.
TTAATCCTGCGCGTTTTCGCACAGTAGCGCGTCGTGCTATTCGTGCAATTGGTTATGAACAAGCAGGGTTTCATTGGAAAACTGTTAAAATTGATGTTCTTTTACGTCCTCAATCAACAGACATTGCATGCGGTGTTGATAATGCTATGGATCGAAATGGGGAAGAAGGTGCAGGTGATCAGGGTATCATGTTCGGATATGCTTGCCGTGAAACACCCGATCTCATGCCTGCACCGATTTATTATGCCCATAAGATTTTAAAACTTCTCGCCGCTGCCCGCCATAAAGGAGAAGGAGAAACTGCTAAATTAGGACCAGATGCAAAAAGCCAAATAACAATACGGTACAAAAATGGAAAGCCTATAGAGGTAACGTCCATTGTTCTTTCAACACAACATTTAGATGAAAGTTGGGATTCTCATAAAGTCCGTAAAGTGGTTGAGCCTTATATTCGTCAAGCTTTACATGATATCCCTATTTCTGATCAATGCCGTTGGTATATCAACCCAACAGGAAAATTTGTGATTGGTGGTCCTCAAAGTGATGCGGGACTAACAGGACGCAAAATTATCGTTGACACTTATGGAGGTGCAGCCCCCCATGGTGGTGGTGCCTTTTCAGGCAAAGATACGACAAAAGTTGATCGTTCCGCAGCCTATGCTGCACGCTATTTAGCTAAAAATATTGTTGCAGCTGATTTAGCAGAACGATGCACCATTCAACTTTCCTATGCAATTGGTGTTGCACAACCCTTATCTATTTATCTTAATCTTCATGGAACAGGGAAAGTCGATGAAAAAATTCTTGAAACAGCCATCCGCAAAATAATGGACCTTTCGCCAACTGGCATTCGAAAACACCTTAACCTCAATAAACCTATTTATACAAAAACAGCTGCTTATGGTCATTTTGGACGCAAACCAGAACCTGATGGTTCGTTTTCATGGGAAAAAACGGATCTGATTAAGACACTTCAAACATTGATTAAATACCATGATGAACCATAATACACGTATGCGTGAGGCCTTTTTTGGTCGCCGGCAAGGAAAACGGCTACGAAACAATCAACTTGCGCGTATAAAAATGCTTCTCCCAACTCTTAACATTGATTTAAATACCCTCGCGCCCTTAGACTTGACATGCTTATTTCCTACTAAAGTAAGTGAAGTTCGGCTTGAAATTGGTTTTGGTGGTGGTGAACATTTGCTCCATGAAATGGAACATTTTCCACAAACTGGTTTTATTGGCATCGAACCCTTTATCAATGGCATGGCAAAAATGCTAATGTCCCTTGAACAGCACAAACAACATCAAAATCATATTCGACTTTATGATGATGACGCCACTCAACTTCTTGATTGGCTTCCAGATGCATCACTTGACGGAATAGATCTCTTCTATCCTGATCCATGGCCTAAAAAGAAACATTGGAAACGACGTTTCATCAACATAAAAAATCTTAACCGTTTTGCTCGCGTTCTTAAAACAGGTAAAAATTTCCGCTTTGCTAGTGATATAGAGAGTTATGTAAACTGGACCCTCTACTATTGTGTACAGCATAGCAGCTTTGAGTGGGAAGCAGAAAGCCCTAGGGATTGGCAAAACCCTTATCCACTATGGATAGGTACCCGTTATGAAGCAAAAGCTCTACGCGGAGGACGAACACCAGTCTATCTTACCTTTATTAAGAAATAAATGAAGAAACGCTTTTCTTATAAATAACTTGAAAAATTTTGAATTTAAGAGTATCAATAGTGAAATTCTTGGTCTTATGATGAAGAGTGGGGCATTGCACCCGCTCTTTTTTAGTGTCATAAGACTGATGAAAATGACTTGGATAAAATGTATGGGTAAAACTGAAAAAATAAGTAATCTTGATGAGCCGCGTCTGTTTGAAGAAGATGGCATTGAGGCGCGCGTTGGGATTCTTGTGGCACCATTGCTTAAGCCTTTAGGTTTTCGTTTGGTTCGTGTAAAGCTTCTTGGCTTAAATGGTTTAACTCTTCAAATTATGGTAGAACGCGCTGATGGCTCTATGACCGTAGAAGATTGTGAAACTGTTAGTCGAACTGTTTCACCCCTTCTTGATGTGCAAAATGTTATTGAACGTAAATATCATTTAGAAATTTCATCTCCTGGAATTGATCGTCCACTGGTAAGGAAATCTGACTTTTTTCAGTGGCAAGGACATCTTGCAAAAATTGAAACAAAAATCACAATTGATGGACGCAGAAAATTTCGTGGAACACTTACAAATATCACACAAGATGGATTTACTTTAAACACCGATAAAGCTGCTTATGGAGAAGCTATGTATCTCTCTATTCCCTTTTGTGATATCATAAATGCGCATTTAGTGCTAACAGATGAACTTATTCGTGATACATTGAAAAAAAATAAAAATTTAAGTCAACAATTCATTCCCGAAGATAATCCTCATATCTCAAAACAAACGTCAAATTACAAAGATTAATATCACTGGGAATGCCTATCATGTGGCACAAAGAAGGAGAAAATTGATGGCTACAAGCGCTAACAGGCTTGAAATTCTGCAAATTGCAGATGCTGTTGCACGTGAAAAGTCAATTGACCGTGACATTGTCATTTCTGCAATGGCCGATGCTATTCAGAAAGCGGCACGTTCTCGTTATGGTCAGGAAACTAATATTCGTGCTGAAATCAATTCCAAAACAGGTGAAATTAAATTACAACGCTTACTCAAAATCGTTGATATCGTTGAAGATTATGCAAATGAAATCACTTTGTCCGATGCACTCAAACGCCAAGCAGATGCAAAAATTGGTGATTTTTTTGCTGATCTTTTGCCTCCTATGGATTTTGGGCGTATTGCGGCACAATCTGCTAAACAGGTTATTGTACAAAAGGTACGCGATGCAGAACGTGATCAACAATATGAAGAATTTAAAAATAAAATTGGGGAAATTATTTCTGGTGTAGTAAAACGTGTGGAATATGGCAATGTTATTGTTGATCTAGGACGGGGAGAAGCTATCGTGCGCCGTGATGAATTAATTCCCCGTGAATCTTTCCGCTATGGGGATCGTATTCGTGCTTATGTCAATGACGTGCACCGTGAATCGCGTGGTCCACAAATTTTCCTTTCACGCACACATCCTCAATTTATGGTAAAATTGTTTACCATGGAAGTACCAGAAATTTATGATGGTATTATAGAAATTAAATCTGTTGCCCGTGATCCAGGTTCACGTGCTAAAATTGCTGTTGTCTCACGGGACGGTTCCATTGATCCTGTTGGAGCGTGTGTTGGAATGCGAGGAAGCCGTGTGCAAGCTGTTGTTGCAGAACTACAAGGAGAAAAAATTGATATTATTCCTTGGTCCCCTGATGCAGCAACATTTATCGTTAATGCACTACAACCTGCTGAAGTTTCAAAAGTTGTGCTGGATGAAGATGCAGAACGTATTGAAGTCATTGTGCCTGATGACCAACTTAGCCTTGCTATTGGACGACGTGGACAAAATGTTCGTTTAGCCTCACAATTAACAGGATGGAATATTGATATTTTAACGGAAAAGGAAGAATCTGAAAATCGTCAGAAAGAATTTACTGAACGCAGTAAACTGTTTATGGAATCCTTAGATGTTGATGAAATGATTGGGCAGGTTATGGCATCAGAAGGCTTTTCTTCTATTGAGGAAATCGCCTATATTGACCTTGAAGAAATTGCCTCCATTGATGGTTTTGATCATGAAACTGCTGTCGAAATCCAAAGCCGTGCGCATGAATATCTCGAACATAAAGAAAAAGAACTCGATGAAAAGCGTAAAAAACTCGGTGTTTGTGATGAATTGCGAACACTGCCTGGTATGACGAGCGCTATGTTGGTTGCTGTTGGTGAAGATGGTGTAAAGACAATGGAAGACTTTGCTGGCTATGCAGTCGACGATTTGGCTGGTTGGAGAGAACGTAAAGAAGGTCAAACACAAAATTTTTCTGGTATCCTAACCCCGTTTGATATTACACGTGCTGACGCAGAAGCTATGGTTTTAGCCGCACGTGTGCAAGCAGGCTGGATAAACGAAGCTGATCTTGTTAAAGAAACTCTTACTGAGAATGAAAATTCTGTAAAAGATAAAAACATTGATAATTCAAACGTGGATGCACTTTAAAATGAATGAACGGACTTGCATTGTGACCAGAAAAAGCGCTTCAGCAAAAATGCTGATCCGTTTTGTTATTGGTCTCAATAATCAAATTGTCCCAGATCTTAAAGCCAATTTGCCAGGACGTGGTGTTTGGGTTTCTGCCCATCATTCTGTCATTGAAAAAGCAGTCAAACAAAAAGCTTTTCATAGAAATTTTAAAACAGAAGTTGAGGTTGCGCCAAATCTTGCACATATTGTTGATACACTTTTGCTAAAAGCTGCTCTTGCAAGCCTTTCTATGGCGAGAAAAGCAGGTGCCGTTGTTATGGGAGCAACAAAAGTTGATGCTGCTATCCGCTCTGGTCAAGTCATTCTCGTACTTCATGCTAAAGAAACTACAGAAGATGGAAAACGAAAAATTGCACAAGCCATCCATGCAGTACAACAACAAACAAATCGGAATATAAAAACCATATCTTTATTTACAAGTGATGAAATGCGGGTGGCTTTTGGTGCTAATCCTGTTATGCATGCAGCCTTATTAGACATTAAAGCTGCTGAAGGATTTCTCAAAACGATACGTAGACTACTCGTCTATCGTGATGAAAAGCACAGCAAGTTTGGTGAGATGACGGCTCAAGCCGTGAAGGAAGTACAATGAGTGAAAAGAATAACGACAAAATAACAGTCAAAAGGACACTAACCCTCAAGCGGTCAATCCTAGAAACGAGTACGGTTAAACAAAATTTTAGCCATGGCCGTACAAAGGCTGTGGTTGTCGAAACTAAACGGCGTAAAATTACACGACCTGATGAAAAAGCTGAAATACAACAGCCGATTACAAAACCGCATGTGGCTCCCCAACGCTCTAAGTTACGATTCGAAGAAGAAAAACCCAGCAAACCTGTCGCTAAGAACAATCTCTCATCTGCTGAAATGGAAGCAAGGCTTCGTGCATTAGAAGAAGCGCACATCCAAGAACAAATAACGCGTGAACAAGCCGAAAAAGAAGAAAGACGTGCAAAAGAGCGTGAAGAAAGTTTGCAGCGGTCAATTCAGGAAACAGAAATACATCAAGAACAAGAGGAAGAAAGTCCACCGGTAGAGACTTTACCTTTTCGCTCTACTCCGTCTATTATAGAACCAATAAATATTCCTATTGCGCCTAAAAATACGACTGTGGGTGAAAAACGTAAAGCAAATGAGAATAAAGAAGATGACCGACATAGTCGACGTGCTAATCCTGCTAAATCAGAGATTCGTGCTCCAAAGGTTGTAAAAGGAGCAGATGAGCGGCGCCGTGGAAAGCTTACTCTCAATAGTGCTCTGGATGAAGAGGGGAATGCGCGTGGACGTTCAATGGCCGCGATGCGCCGCAGGCAGGAAAAATTTAAACGTGCACAAAACCAAGAACCAAGAGAAAAAATTTCTCGCGAAGTTGTTCTTCCTGAAACTATTACAATTCAAGAACTCGCACAACGCATGACTGAACGTTCCGTTGATGTGATTAAATTTCTGATGAAACAGGGACAAATGATGAAACCTGGCGATGTTATCGATGCAGATGTTGCTGAACTTATCGCTGTTGAATTTGGTCACACTGTCAAACGTGTTTTGGAATCTGATGTGGAAGAAGGCATTTTTAATATCACTGATAATCCTCAAAAAATGCGTTCCCGTCCACCCGTTGTAACGATTATGGGCCATGTCGACCATGGAAAAACTTCTCTTCTTGATGCTATTCGAAAAGCTAATGTTGTTTCTGGTGAAGCCGGTGGTATTACGCAGCATATCGGTGCTTATCAAGTAGAGCAAAATGGCCAAAAAATTACCTTTATTGATACACCCGGACATGCTGCCTTCACAGCTATGCGTGCTCGTGGTGCTCGTGTTACGGATATTGCCGTTCTAGTCGTAGCGGCTGATGATAGTGTCATGCCGCAGACAATTGAATCAATCAATCATGCCAAAGCTGCTGGTGTACCTATTATTGTCGCTATCAATAAAATTGATAAACCAGCCGCAAACGCACAGAAAGTACGTACAGAACTTTTACAGCATGAAGTGTTTGTTGAAACTATAGGTGGAGAGACTTTGGACGTTGAAGTTTCTGCTAAAACTGGACAAAATCTTGATAAACTTCTCGAAGCTATTCTTCTTCAAGCTGAAATGCTTGATCTCAAAGCAGATCCTAAACGAACCGCAGAAGGTGTTGTTATTGAAGCCAAACTGGATCGTGGACGTGGATCTGTTGCAACAGTTCTGATTCAAAAAGGGACATTGCATCCTTCTGATATTATTGTTGCCGGCAATGAATGGGGGCGTGTACGCGCTTTGATTGACGACCATGGTCGTCACGTTAAAGAAGCGGTTCCTTCTACACCTATTGAAATTTTAGGTATGCAAGGAACACCACAAGCTGGTGATCGTTTTGCCGTTGTCAGTCATGAGGCAAAAGCACGCGAAATTGCTGAATACCGTCAGCGACTAGCACGTGATAAAGCTGTCGCTCGACAAACTGGTTCCCGTGGTTCTCTTGAGCAAATGATGACAAAATTGCAAACCACTGGCATTAAAGAATTTCCTCTTATTATTAAAGGGGATGTGCAGGGATCAATTGAAGCAATCTCTTCAGCATTAGAAAAGCTTGGAAATGAAGAAGTGCGTGCACGTATTGTACATTCTGGTGCTGGAGGTATCACTGAAAGTGATATTTCTCTTGCAGAAGCTTCTAACTCGGCTGTGATTGGCTTTAATGTTCGTGCTAATAAACAAGCACGTGACTCTGCTAAAACACAGGGCATTGAAATTCGCTATTATAATATCATCTATGATCTTGTTGATGATATAAAAGCTGCCATGTCAGGATTGCTTTCACCAGAACAGCGTGAAACTTTCCTTGGAAATGCTGAAATTTTAGAAGTCTTTAATATTACAAAAATTGGAAAAGTAGCAGGTTGTCGTGTTACAGAAGGCAAAATAGAACGGGGAGCTGGTGTTCGTCTTATCCGTGATAATATTGTCATTCATGAAGGAAAACTGAAAACACTCAAACGCTTCAAAGATGAAGTTAATGAAGTGCAAAGTGGTCAGGAATGCGGAATAGCCTTTGAAAACTATGAAGACATACGTGCGGGAGATATTATTGAAATTTTCCGTATCGAACACATTAATCGTACATTATAAAATGATCTAATAACTTCGCTCAGCCGAAAAATAAGGAAAGTTATTGGATTTATATGAAGCATCTCTATTCTTTCTTAATCTTTTGAGATGATCAAAAAAGAGGTGTCATAATAAGGATAAAACTTTGATGAAAAATGCAAGGCCATCACAACGGCAACTCAGAGTAGGAGAGCAAGTGCGCCATGCAGTAGCATATATATTGCAGCGCAGTATTTTACTTGAGGATCTTTTGAAAAATATGGTGGTTTCAGTCTCTGAAGTACGCATGTCACCAGATTTAAAAATTGCTACCTGCTTTATTTCTCCCCTCAGTACTGTTGAGAATGCATCTCATGTTGATGTCGTTGATGTCCTCAATAAACATAGTCGTTTTATCCGTGGAGAAATCAGTCATGCATTGCGACAAATGAAATATATGCCTGAACTACGTTTTCGTCTTGATAGTAGTTTTGATAATTTTTCAAAAATTGATGCCCTGCTCCGCTTACCTGAGGTAGCACGCGATCTTAACCAAAATAATAGTGATGAGCTTGAGGATTAAAAATATGGCACGGCAACGCAAAAAAAAGGCCGTTCTGTTTCTGGTTGGATTATATTTGATAAACCAAAAGGAATGAGATCGACAGAAGCTGTCTCACAAATCAAATGGCTCTTTCATGCGCAAAAAGCAGGACATGCAGGTACACTAGATCCTCTTGCTTCTGGTCTCCTGCCAATTGCATTGGGTGAAGCAACAAAAACCGTTCCCTACGTTATGCAAGGTACAAAAACCTACCGTTTCCATATCGTTTGGGGAGAAGAGCGTTCAACAGACGATTTAGAAGGTGAAGTAACAAAGACATCTCTCAAACGTCCAACACGCGAAGAAATACTCGCCCTTCTCCCTCAATATACAGGCATTATTTTGCAAATACCTCCACAATTTTCGGCAATTAAAATTGCCGGTAATCGTGCCTACGACCTAGCACGTGAGGGTGAAATTGTTGAAATTCCACCACGCCAAGTGGAAATAAAAACTTTTAAATTAATAGAAATTGCTACCAGCGAGCGTTCTATCTTTGAAATAACCTGTGGAAAAGGAACCTATGTGCGCTCCTTAGCACGCGATATGGGACGTGATCTCGGTTGTTATGGATATATTGCTGATTTAAGACGTATCGCAGTGGAGCCTTTTTGTGAAAATGATCTCATCACATGGGACAAACTAAAAGCAGCAACACTGAATAAAAGTGTAACAAATGAAAATGATGCTCCTCCCAAAAGAGATTTTTCAACACTTGATACACTTTTAATTAAAACAGGTGCTGCGCTGGATTGTCTTTCTCATTATACACTTAGCGAAATCCAAGCACAGAGAGTTATGATGGGCAATCCAGTTCCCCTCTGTGATTATAATGCATCTATTAATGAAGTAGAGGTTTGCGTCATCTACAAAGGCCAACTTCTTGCTATAGGTACTCTTGATAAAAGTTTGTTCAAGCCAAAGCGGATTTTCACAATTTAATCCGTTCTTGCTCACAATCATCTCTTGGAAAAAATATTTTTTATATTAATTAAAGAGGAGGAAGCTTTTTTCACTGCTCTACACTCACCTTTTTATGATAATGCATATCAGAATCTAAAGCGGTGATGTGTTCGTAAATCCAAACTTAGCTTGCACAATAAAGTGCAAACATTTGTCTTTGTCATTTTAAACCGTTTTCTTTAATTATTACTAGATATACGTACATATGCTGTAGTGTTAAGAAGATTCTGTAAGATAGAAAATTTAGGCTTTAATTTAAAAAAATCGCAATAATGATGGCCTTAGACTATTCATTCAGTAAAATCTTGTCCTTAATTACCAGCTGTATAAAACACTCATTGAGCATCTTAAAATTTCTGCTATCCTGTTTATTCTAATAAATTTATCCATAAAATAGTATTACACATATCTAATAATTTGCAAGACAACTGTTTGAGCCCTCTTACCATCAAGGCAATTGATCAGCAGAAGGCTTTAAATGCATTTCGCTGGCATGTGGTATCGTTTGTCGCTCAATCATACGGTGTACTCTTATACCATTTGGCATACGATTTAAGTGTCGCAGAAGTTTATTTACCTCTGCATCTGCTTTTGTACGACGATGATTATGGCGTAAATAATCAACCCATGTTGGCATATGATATGCTTCTGTCCAATATTGGGGTCTTTCAAGATCGCGTAAGAGAACCCATTGACGAGCACCATCACGTAAACGAATATGACGACGACGTGTCATAACTTTGAGAAATTCTTCAAGATCATTTTCATGAATTTGATAATCGATCATAATCATGATCGGACCACTCCTCGCTTTTAGGTCAAGTAAAAGTTCTGGTTCTCTGAAATGATCAAGCGGATCCAAATCTATCTGAGGAATTTCTTGAATTCTAAATTTTATCCCTGCCAAAGCTCCAAAAACTAAGAAGAGAGAACACGTACTTAAAGCAATAGTTGGAGAATAACCATCAGCCAAAGCTCCCCAAATTGCACTCCCAACAGCCATTCCTCCATATGATGCTGTTTGATAAAGAGCTAAAGCGCGTGCCACAACCCAACGCGGTGTAGAAAGTTGTACAGATGTGTTAAACAGCGATAATGCTAAAACCCAACATAATCCTGCAGGAAATAAGGCAATATGGCTTATAATCAGTGAGCGGCTCATTGCTAAACAAAAGCAAGAAACAGCAAAACCAATAAATGCACTGGCAATAATTGTCTCCAAACGAAAATAACTTCGTACAGATGAATTAATAATACCTGCTATCATGGCTCCAAAACCAAAACAACCGAGTAATGTACCGTAAAGAAGTGCGTTTCCCTCAAGGATTTTATGCACAAAAATTGGTAAAAGCGCCAAAACTGAAATTGCCCCAACACCAAAAAGGAACGCTCTTATCATAATACTGAGAAGATTAGGTGACATCGCAACATAACGTAAACCATCTGAGACAGCTCCTAGAAGTCTTTCTCGCGGCAAAATGTTGTTTTCATAGTTCGGTTTCCAGAAAAACAAAGCACCAATTAAAGGAATGTAACTTATAGCATTGAATAAAAAAGCTGCGGCTACGCCTAAAGTAGCAATAATGGCACCTCCAATAGCGGGACCTACACTACGCATCAAATTAAAGCCAACACTGTTTAAACTCACAGCAGCAGGAATATTTTCTCTGCTAACGATATCTCCTATTGTTGCCTGCCAAGAAGGATTATAAAAGGCTGTTCCACAACCAATCAAAAATGTGAAGCATAATAACAATGAAGGTGTTAGAAAACCCATATAGGATAAAATAGCCAAACTCATGGATATAACCATCATCATAATCTGCGCGTACAACATAATTTGGCGACGATTATAATTGTCAGCTAATGCTCCTGCCATCAGAGAAAACATAACAAGTGGTAATGTTGTAGCACTTTGAACAAGCCCAACCATGGAATGCGAAGAACTAATCAACGCCATCAACCACCCTGCTCCAACAGCCTGTATAAGGCCTCCTAAATTAGAGATCAGAGTGGACGACCATAAATTTCGAAATACCGAATTACGAAAAAGTTTGAATGTTGAAGTGCTCTGCATCTTTTGCCTCCAAATCGGTATTTATCGCTTTTGTTATCATACATACACTCTGTAAAGCAGTAATCTTTGTATCAAAAGAATGCATAATCCTTTAAAAACTTTTTATCTTTTCCAGTTAAAAAACATTATTTCAAAATAAAATCATCTATTGAAAGAAGGTTTTCAAGGTGCTTTTAAGGACTAGCATTTTAACCTCCTTTCCTATATAAATGTCAAGACAGGTGAGAGTCTTCAACTCTTCTTGTTTCCTCGTAGACCCTTGCTGGACGACATCTCGGCTTTGGGTGGCTTTTGGTGCTTTATTTTTTGAAAGGATAATATGATGTCGATTACAGCTGAACGTAAACAAGCTCTTATCGCAGAATACGCAAATAAAGTTGGTGATACGGGATCACCAGAAGTACAGGTTGCTGTACTTTCTGAACGTATTTCTAATTTAACGAACCATTTTAAATCACACAAAAAAGATAACCATTCTCGTCGTGGTCTTTTAAAGATGGTTTCTCAACGCCGTCGCCTTCTTGATTACCTTAAAGGAGTTGACCAAAATCGCTATCAAACACTTATCAAAAAATTAGGTTTGCGTCGCTAGAAAAAATAAGTGGGTGGTATTTTTACGAAATCTACCCATTTTTAAACTTGCTGTTTTTAGTTAAAAACTGATGAGTAACCGTCATGAGGCAGGATTGCGAGTTGCTTTGCATTTAAATTGCGATTTATTTCTCTCTTCTCGCGAAAAAACAGAAGTATGAAGTATCTTGTCATCCTGCCCATGGTTTTAAAATCTGTTACGCAATATCAGAATGTAAGCACTAAAAGATGTGAACACTGGTTATTAAGGATAAAAAATGTTCAAAACGCACAAGATAGAAATTGAATGGGCTGGTCGGCCACTCACTATTGAAACAGGGAAAATAGCGCGTCAAGCTGATGGTGCAGTCATCGCTACCTACGGAGAAACTATTGTCTTAGCAACTGTTGTATCGGCAAAAAATCCAAAACCGGACCAGGATTTTTTTCCGCTTACAGTTAATTATCAAGAAAAGTTCTATGCTGTTGGTAGAATACCAGGTGGTTATTTAAAACGTGAAAGCCGGCCAACTGAAAATGAAACTTTGATTTCACGTTTGATTGATCGTCCAATTCGTCCCCTTTTTGCTGACGGTTATAAAAATGATACACAAGTCATTGTTTCCGTTATACAGCATGATCTTGAAAATAATCCTGATATCCTTGCAATGATTGCTTCTTCTGCAGCATTGACCTTATCAGGGGTTCCTTTCATGGGACCTATTGCTGGTGCTCGTGTTGGTTATTGTAACGGACAATATGTTCTCAATCCTCATATCGACGAGATGTCTGAATCAAAACTTGATCTTGTTGTTGCCGGAACAGAAAGTGCTGTATTGATGGTTGAATCAGAAGCACAGGAATTACCGGAAGATATCATGTTGGGTGCCGTTATGTTTGGACACAAAGGTTTGCAGCCTGTTCTTGATGCCATCATAAAACTTGCCGAAGTTGCGGCAAAAGATCCACGTGATTTCGTTCCTGAGGATCTCTCTGATCTCGAAAAGGCTATGCTGGAAATAGCTGAACAGGGTATTCGAAAAGCTTATACAATTACTGATAAACAAGAGCGTTACGCTGCGATTGATGCTCTTAAAACAGAAGTTATCAATAAATTTACACCAGAAACAGGGGGAAGTAGTGAATTTAGTGCTGAGCAAATTGCAACTGTTTTTAAACAATTGCAAGCGAAAGTTGTTCGCGGTAATATCCTTGATACAGGAAAACGTATTGATGGACGTGACCTTTCAACAGTACGTCCTATCCAATCGGAGGTTGGTCTTTTACCTCGAACACATGGATCTGCACTCTTTACCCGTGGAGAAACACAAGCAATGGTTGTTGCAACACTGGGAACTGGTGAAGATGAACAATATGTTGATTCCTTAACAGGTATGTATAAAGAAACATTCCTCCTTCATTACAACTTTCCACCATTTTCAGTGGGTGAAACAGGACGTCTTGGCTCTCCTGGACGCCGTGAAATTGGACATGGAAAATTGGCATGGCGTGCACTTCATCCCATGTTGCCAACTAAAGAATCCTTTCCTTATACCATTCGTGCTGTCTCAGAGATTACTGAATCCAATGGATCATCTTCCATGGCGACAGTTTGTGGTACTTCACTTGCACTTATGGATGCTGGTGTACCTCTGGCACGCCCCATCGCGGGTATCGCTATGGGTTTGATTAAAGAAGGTGAACGCTTTGCTGTTCTGTCTGATATTTTAGGAGATGAAGATCATCTTGGAGATATGGATTTTAAAGTGGCAGGAACAGAAAATGGCATTACCGCCTTGCAAATGGATATCAAAATTGATGGTATTACTGAAGAAATTATGAAAATCGCACTTGAACAAGCCAGGGAGGGCCGAATCCATATCTTGAACGAAATGGCTAAAGCTTTAACCAGTGCACGTGCTGAACTTAGCGAATTTTCTCCACGTATCGAAGTTATGAATATTGCTGTTGATAAAATTCGTGATGTTATCGGCTCTGGCGGTAAAGTTATTCGAGAAATCGTTGAACAAACTGGAGCAAAAATCAATATTGAAGATGATGGAACAATTAAAATTGCTTCTGCCGATGCTAAAACCATTGAAGCAGCAAAGCGCTGGATCCATTCTATTGTTGATGAGCCTGAAATTGGTGCTATCTACCAAGGAACAGTTGTCAAAACTGCCGAATTTGGCGCATTTGTAAATTTCTTTGGTTCACGTGATGGGCTCGTTCATATCTCTCAACTTGCATCAGAACGCGTTACAAAAACAACAGATATTGTTAAAGAAGGTGACAAAGTTTGGGTGAAATTAATGGGCTTTGATGAACGTGGTAAAGTTCGGTTATCAATGAAAATTATCAATCAACAAACCGGTGAAGAAATTACAGGTGATAGGCCAATAAAAGAAGAACAAGACAAATGCGTGAATGAAAAGAATAAATCCGAAAACAAGCGCCGTCGTAAGAAAAAAGAAGAGTAGTCTTTCTCTTTGTTATAAAGTGCTATTTTCATACGAGAATGGCATTTTATCTTTGAAAGAATTATATGTGTTACTGTTTTTACCTTTTGAAAGCTACAACCTTCCTTTTCCCAATTCAAGCCAGTCATGGTTAAGTTTTGGTTTGACTGAAATTCCTGCTCTAGAATGGAAGCAAAACTTAAAAATCATAACGCCTTGGCGGTCAGATTTTTTAAAATTTGTCAATGCCCAATTTCACTGTGCACCTCAAATAGATAAAAATTTTACCTATGATGGTGCACTTTTACATTTGAGTAAATATCGTGGTTTTAACCAAAATTGTTTCCTTGATTTATTAGAATGTGTAAAGCCTGGTGGATGGATTGTTATTGGTGGCAATAAAACTGTCGGTGCTGCTTCAATGATGAAATGGATCAAAACATTTATTCCTATTACCGACAAATTATCCAAAAATCACGGATTGGTATTCTGGCTTCAAGTTCCACAACAAATAGACAGACAGAAAATTGCACAGTTGCGCTCACCACCACTCGCTTTTGAAAATAAATTTCAGACTACTTCTGGCATGTTTTCGCATGGTCGTATTGATCCTGGATCTGCTGCGCTTGCTCAGTATATGCGCGAAATTATTTCTGGAAAAACTGCCGATTTTGGTGCTGGATGGGGTTTTCTTTCTTATGCTGCTCTTGAAAGAAGTGAAAAACTAACAACTCTTGACCTCTATGAAGCCGATTATAATGCTTTGAGAGCAGCCAAACAGCATCTTGAAGCTGTAATAGCTTCTTGTCCGATTCATTTTTATTGGCATGATCTCGTGCATGAACCGATCACAGACCTCTATGATACAATCATTTCAAATCCGCCATTTCACACACAACAAACGACAGATATCTCACTAGGACAGAATTTTATTATAAATGCTGCAAAATACCTAAATCTAGGTGGCAATTTGCTTCTTGTTGCGAACCGCCATCTGCCTTATGAAACATTATTAAAAGGCATTTTTCATACAGTCTTAATACATGAAAAAGCTCATGGTTTCAAAATTATCCAAGCACGCAGATAAACAAAAACAAGTAGCATCCTTAAAGAATGAAGCGTGAAAGGTCAATATCAGCAGCAAGATCGCCTATTGATTTTCTGACATAAGCAGCGTCGACTTTAAACGATGTACCAGCTTTATCAGGTGCTGTAAAAGAAATTTCATCCAAAACACGCTCCATCACCGTTTGCAAACGACGTGCCCCTATGTTTTCAATCCTTGCATTTAAATCCACAGCAATATCTGCCAAAGCATCAATTGCATCATCGGTGATTTCTAAATGAACCTCCTCTGTTGCCATTAAGGCAATATATTGCTTAATGAGACTAGCCTCAGGTTCGGTGAGGATACGTCGTAAATCTTCCCTTGTAAGAGCATTAAGCTCCACACGGATAGGTAAACGTCCTTGAAGTTCTGGCAACAAATCAGATGGTTTGGAAACATGAAATGCGCCTGATGCAATAAAAAGAATATGATCCGTTTTGATTTGCCCATATTTTGTAGCAATTGTTGTTCCTTCAACCAAAGGTAAAAGATCTCGTTGAACGCCCTCACGTGAAACAGCAGCCCCAGCCCCACCATCCCTGGTTGCAATTTTATCAATCTCATCGATAAAAACAATTCCATCGTTTTCAGTAACACGGAGTGCTTCTTGAATAATTTGATCTTGATCAAGGAGCTTTTCAGATTCATCATCAATGAGAGGCTTAAAAGCATCCTTTACTGTCGTTTTGCGGACCTTTGTACGACTTCCCATTTTACCAAAAATATCTGACAAATTCATAATGCCCATTTGCGCACCAGGCATACCAGGAATTTCAAAGGTCGAAGCACTATTACTATTATTATCGGCTACTTCAATTTCAATCTCTTTTTCATCTAACTCACCTTCGCGCAATTTTTTGCGAAAACTGTCACGGGTAGCAGGGCTTGCCGTCTTGCCAACAAGAGCATCTAATACACGCTCTTCAGCATTCATGTGAGCCTTTACTTTTACTTCATCCCGTTTTTTTTCACGCACAAGAGAAATGGCAATCTCAACAAGGTCTCGAATAATTTGCTCAACATCGCGTCCCACATAACCAACTTCAGTAAATTTAGTCGCTTCTACTTTAACAAAAGGAGCTCCAGCAAGTTTTGCTAATCGACGCGCTATACCTGTTTTACCAACACCTGTTGGGCCTATCATCAAAATATTTTTTGGCATAACTTCTTCACGCATTGGCCCATCAAGCTGTTGCCTACGCCACCGATTACGCAGTGCAATAGCGACAGAACGCTTAGCATCATTTTGGCCAATAATAAAACGGTCAAGTTCAGAAACAGTCTCACGAGGGGAAAATACAACACACATTCAAATAGCTTTCTCTAAAGAAGATAATTCTGCATCCAATGTTTCAATCGTAAAATGATCATTGGTATAAACACAAATTCTAGCGGCAATATTCATAGCTTTACGGGCAATCGTTTCTGCATCTAAATCTACATCCATGAGTGCTCGCGCAGCTGAAAGAGCAAAATTACCTCCAGAACCAATTGCCATAACTCCATCTTCTGGTTCTAAGACGTCACCAAGGCCCGTTAAAGCTAAAGTTACTTTTTTATCAGCTACAAGCATCATTGCTTCAAGACGACGCAAATAGCGATCTGTTCGCCAATCTTTTGCAAGCTCTACACAAGCACGCATAAGTTGATCAGGATATTGCTCAAGCTTCGTTTCTAATCTTTCTAACAAAGTAAAAGCATCTGCTGTAGCACCTGCAAAACCAGCAATAACTGTTCCCCCCTTCCCAAGGCGACGAACTTTGCGTGCATTGCCTTTCATAACCGTCTGCCCCAGTGAAACCTGACCATCACCGGCTATTACGACTTTGCCACCTTTTCGTACAGTAATAATAGTGGTACCATACATTATATCTGGCTTATGTTTTGCCATAAGAAGACTCCTTGAATATTGACTTCTTTTCTTAATATTGATTTCTTTCCACTAAATGTAAAATCTAATCATTATTGTCCCTATTTAAGAACATATATTGCAAAACACAATGATTTAGCACAATTCAATTTATTAAAATAAAAAAATTGAGTGCATTGTTATCGATGCAAATTGTTGTTAAATAGCTTTTTAAAACAATTTGCATCTTCTAAGGGAAAAATGATGAAAAAAATAGCAATAGGAACATTGGGAGGGACAATTGCAATGGTTGCTGACGATTTTGGTCAAATGCAACCCACATTGACTTCAGAGGTCCTTATCAAAAGTGTTCCTGACTTAAATAACGTTGCTCATATTCATGCACAAACGCTCACGCAATTGCCCAGCGGCTCTTTATCTTTTAAAATTCTTTTTGAAATAATAGAATGGGCAACACAACAAATAAAGGCTGGTGCAGAAGGTATTGTTTTAACCCAAGGAACTGATACACTGGAAGAAACAGCTTTTTTTCTTTCCCTTTATTGGAATAAAGCGGAACCGCTCATTATAACTGGTGCTATGCGTATACCCAGTGAAGCAGGTGCTGATGGACCAGCTAATGTTTTAGCAGCAACTCGCGTCGCTGCTCATCCACAAAGTAGAGACAGAGGTGTTTTGGTTGTAATTAATGATACCATTCACTCACCTTATTGGGTCCAGAAAAGCCATACTGTCAAAATTGAGACATTTCAGTCAGGTCTGGCAGGTGTTTTAGGCACTATTTCGGAAGGGAAACTGATTTATTTTAATGATCGACATTTTTTCCCGACAACATTTGACCTTCCCCAAAATTATGACCAAAAAGTTGCGCTCTTATACTCCTCTTTGTCCTCTGATACACAGTTAATAAAATTTTGCCTTGAAAGTGGGTATTATGCTGGGCTTGTCATTGCCGGTTTTGGATCAGGACACTGCAGTTTTGAAGAAGCAGACATCGTGCGACAATATACACAAAAAATGCCAATCATTATCGCTAGTCGGACCTATACTGGCTCAACAACCCGCTCAACTTATGGCTATAAAGGCTCAGAAGTCGATATGATTGCTTCTGGCGCCCTCATGTCTGGTTATTTATCAGCAGTAAAGGCGCGTTTACTTTTATGGGCTTTTTTGGCACAAGGACGCTCATTGGCACAAATCAAGAATCAATGGAATGACTGGACTATAAGTTAATGAAGGATTATTTATTATCTCAAAGAATGAGGACATGCAAAACAGTCCGCATATCTATTTCTTAAGCAATTGCTTCGGTAAAAAAGATCTTTATTGCATACAAATGATTGATATGATTCTCTCACAAATTGATCAAAAAGATAACTTAGTCAAATCTATTTCTGATCGATACTCACCCTATCGCGTTTTTACTGCACAAGAATGGTCAGAGTTTCGTGCGGATACACCACTTACTTTGACTTTCGATGAAATTAAACGTCTACGCTCAATCGATGATCCAATTGATCTTGAAGAAGTGCAACGTATTTATCTTTCCTTATCACGTTTGTTATCATGTCATGTTGAGGCAGTACAGGAACTTTTTCATAAGCGTCAAGAATTTTTACATCAAGAAGGGACTAGGAAAACTCCTTTTATCATTGGGATTGCTGGCTCTGTTGCGGTAGGAAAATCAACTACCGCTCGTATTTTGCAAGAACTTTTGAAACGTTGGACATCTAGCCTGAAAGTTGATTTAATTACAACAGACGGTTTTCTCTACCCCAACGCTGTTTTACAGAAAAAAAATCGTATGAATCGTAAAGGTTTTCCAGATTCTTATGATATCAAAAAATTGCTGAATTTTCTTTCTGCTATAAAAGCTGGTATTGGCAATGTCAGCGCTCCACTTTATTCACATATGAGCTATGATGTTCTGGAAAATCAAACCATTACTATTGACCATCCTGATATCTTAATTATTGAAGGTATTAATGTCCTGCAAGTCAGTGACCTTCCTAAAGACGGCAAAATTATTCCTTTTGTTTCAGATTTTTTTGATTTCTCAATTTATGTAGATGCTGAAACAAAAGTTATTCGACACTGGTATTTAGAACGTTTTAAACGTTTGCGTAAAACAGCTTTTCAAAATCCTGAATCTTATTTTCATCGTTATGCACTCCTGCCTGAAGAAGAATCCTTAAAAATTGCTGAAAATATCTGGCAAACAATTAATTTAAAAAATTTGCAAGAAAATATATTGCCAACACGACCACGGTCTAATCTCATTCTACGCAAAGGGAAAAACCATTTGGTTGAATATGTCGCTCTTCGACGACTATGAGGATTTCATAAATATGCCTTTACATCACATTTGTTTTAGCCAAAAACCTGCCGATAATAGCTGTCCTATATTCTTGGTAAATCCAAAAAGTCTTGCCAATTTATCGCTTGATCGAGCAACAAAAGTATGGATGAGAGTTCATGATTTCACTGGCAAAGCAGGGCAGATACTCTTTATTCCTGATGAAACAGGGCATTTAAAAAAAGTTTTCTTTGGACTTGGCAATGGAGACGAACCTTTTATCACAGGACTTCTTGCTAAAAACCTTCCTGCTGGACATTGGCATTTAAAAGGAACAGCCTCCAATGAAATTAATAGCTATCTTGGATTGGCATTTGGAAGTTATCAATTTAACCGCTATCGTCAAAACTCTTCCTCAAAATCGTTATCAATTTATGTCAATGATACGGTTGATCTTGATGAGCTTCAACGAATTTATAAAACTGTCTTTTTTGTCCGTGATCTTATCAATATTCCAGCCAATGATATGAATCCTGATATCCTCGAGAAAAAAACACGCCAACTGGGAAAAACCTACGATGCTCATGTTCAAAGCATTTGTGGAGATGATCTCTTAACACATAATTTTCCGATGATTCATGCCGTAGGGCGCGCCAGCAGCACTGCACCACGACTGATTGAATTACATTGGGGGCAAGAAAATCACCCCAAAATAACGTTGGTTGGCAAAGGGGTAACCTTCGATACTGGAGGTCTTGATATTAAATCAGCCAATAACATGTTGCTTATGAAAAAAGATATGGGAGGAGGAGCCCATGTTCTAGGGTTGGCTAAACTTATTATGGACGCAAAATTACCCTTTCGTCTACGGGTTTTGATTCCAGCCGTTGAAAATGCAATTTCTGCCAATGCTTACAGACCAGGTGATATTCTTAAAAGTCGTAAAGGTTTAAGTGTTGAAGTTGGTAATACAGATGCTGAAGGACGACTTGTCCTGGCCGATGCACTTGCTTATGGCGATGAAGAGAGACCACAATTTATGCTTTGCATGGCAACTTTAACAGGGGCAGCGCGTATAGCATTGGGACCAGATCTGCCGGCATTTTATTGTAATGATGCAATATGGGCACAACAAATTTCCCAATCTGCTTACTCTGTTTGTGATCCTCTTTGGCAAATGCCACTTTGGAAACCCTATCAAGAAATGTTATCATCACCAATCGCTGATTTGAATAATATAACGGGAAATAATTTTGCTGGTTCTATAGTTGCTGCATTATTTCTTAACTCTTTTGTTGAAAAAACTAAACATTTTGCGCATTTTGATCTTTATGGGTGGATTCCAAAAGAAAAACCAGACTCTCCTGTTGGTGGATCTGCTCAAACTATTCGTGCTCTTTATAATCTTCTTAAAAATCAAAATTAGACATAAAATTTTCACAAAGATGGACAATTTTGAAGCTTTAAAGAAATTGTCTTATCATTTTTAAATTATGTTCTGTGTTTTATTTAAATGATGAGAAATTTGCCTATACGGTAATCATGAACTTATTTAAAGACAAAATGGAAGATGAATCAATGATCTCTAAAGATCCAAGATTACATGCATTCAGAGAAGATTTAGCAGATAAACGTCTTGAAACAGAAATTACAGCACAGCGTTTTGTGCAAGGTGAAAAGAGACGTGTTAATGTACCTGTCGCTGGGCTGTTTAAAGAAAATAATAAAAAAAGTGAAATGCAAACAGAGTGCTTATTCGGAGAAGAACTTCTCATCTTTGAACACGGAGAGACTATGTCGTGGGGACAATCTCTTAAAGATGGTTATGTTGGCTATATTGATACAACAGCGCTTTGTACATCAACTGTCAAACAAACACATATTGTTTCAGTACCGCGCACTTTCCAATATTTTCAAGCTGATTTGCGTGGACCAATGGAATATCCTTTATCCATGGGAAGTAAAGTAACTGTTGTTGATGAAGTTAAAGTCCGTGAAGTCATGTATTCTATACTTGAAGACGGAAAAGCAATCATTAGTAAGCATCTTAGTCCCATTGAACACGTGTATAAAGATTATGTTGCCGTTGCTGAAATGTTTACTCGCACACCTTATCTTTGGGGTGGAGTCAGTGGCTTTGGGCTCGATTGCTCAGGACTCATCCAGCTTTCTATGATAATGACCGGTCAAATAGTTTTACGCGATACTGACATGCAGCAGAAAACTATAGGAAATCCACTCTCAGATGATGATAAACTTCAACGAGGTGATTTGATTTTTTGGAAAGGTCATGCTGCCATTATGGTTGATCATGAAAATATCATTCATGCAAATGGCTTCTCTATGGACTCTATGATCGAACCACTAGAGGAAGTAATTACACGTATTGCTCAAACATATCAACAGTATCCGATAGAAAAACGTCGACCAATACTAAAAAAGTAAGTTGTATTTTCATATAACAACGCTTAATAAACGTTTCTATTGTTACATTCTTTCATGGAGTTTGAAGTCTTAGAAGTAATAATTTGGATCAAAGAAAATCGTTGCTTTTATAAGAACAAAAAATACTTTTATAAAATTATTTATGTCAAAGAGTATTCATAATACGGCTTTTTCTTAGAGGTTATATTCACTATTTGTGTATTTTTGGATATTATAGTGACTCACTAACCTGCTTACTCGAATAGCTCTCATTAAAATGCGTAACTTACATGATATATTTGTTTTAAATATACATGAGCATTATGCAATTTAAATAAGGAAAAGCTATTCAATAGCAAAGCAGTAAAGTAATTAATCTATGAGCCTTAGCAGAAAATGTATTCATAAAGATCAAGCTGCCTATTGCAAAAAAATATCTTTTATGTGTAAAGAATATTGTTTTTCAAAAATCATTTAAGAAAAAAATTTTTCAAAAGCTGAACCAATGGTTTATCAGCGTCAGGCATGGGGTATCTCTCAAGATCACTAATAAAAACCCATTTTAAATTCTGCCCTTCTCGTCCTTGAGCAACACCTTCGTAATGGCTACAAAGGTATAACGGCATTAGGAGATGAAATGTGTCGTAGTTATGGCTTGCAAATGTTAAGGGTTGTAAATTATCTGCCTGAACATGAATACCAAGCTCTTCTTTTAATTCACGAATTAATGACGCTTCTGGAGTTTCACCTTGTTCAACCTTTCCACCAGGAAACTCCCATAAACCAGCTAGTGATTTTCCTTGAGGGCGTTCTGTAAGCAAAACACGATTATCTTGATCTAGTAATACACACGCAACAACAAGAAGAAGTAAACTTTTTGTACACATACCACTCTCCAAACAAGATAAAGATAACCATTTCTTTCCTATTATCCTCTACTTCAAAATGAAAGTGCTAAAAAACTCCCTACTCTTTCCCAAATATACAGATATCTGATATCAAATTTATAATATATCCATTAACTTCTGTAATCACTATTGATCATAACGTATTCCTTCGTCAAATCGCAAGACCAAACTGTCGCCTTGCCAGCGCCCAAACCAATATCAACACCAATTGTGATGTGTTTTCCTCGCATATAAGCAGCTATTGTTTCCTCGCAATATTCAGGATCTCGTTCACCATTGATAGCTACGCGATATTCACCAAACCAAATTGTCAAGAGATCACGGTCTACTTCAACACCAGCCTTACCAACCGCCATTACTACTCGTCCCCAGTTAGCATCTTCACCGGCAATAGCGGTTTTTACAAGGG
Organism: Bartonella birtlesii IBS 325; assembly: GCF_000273375.1. NCBI lineage: Bacteria > Pseudomonadati > Pseudomonadota > Alphaproteobacteria > Hyphomicrobiales > Bartonellaceae > Bartonella > Bartonella birtlesii. The sequence continues at coordinate 731,331 of NZ_CM001557.1, read as the reverse complement.
GTGAATTTGCAATTGACAGAGCAATAGTTTTTGCAGCATTGTCTGTTGTTGCACCAATCACATTCACTTCAATTAAATGGCGAGCACCTTCTCCATCACAAACAATTTGTAACGCAAGCTCATGCAAAAGCTCACGCAAATGCTTTGAAAATACCTCATAACGCGGATCAGCTTTCTGTGTAAGGGGAGGAAAGCTTTCTTTTCCTGTTGCAAACAACATGAGGGTGTCGGATGTTGAAGTATCACTATCGACAGTAATCGAATTGAAAGAGCTCTGAACCGCTTCTGATAACATCAATTGAAGTATATCGGAAGAAATTCCTGCATCACTTATAACAAAAGAAAGCATCGTTGCCATATCTGGTGCGATCATACCTGCACCTTTTGCAATCCCATTAATGGTAACAATCTCTCCACCGCAATCAAATCTACGTGTAGCAAGTTTTGGAAACGTGTCAGTCGTCATAATAGCTTTTGCAGCCTCCAACCAATTCCCTTCTTCTGCTGTTTCCAGCATACTTGGTAAAAGACTTACAATAACCGATGCATCCATTGGCTCACCAATAACACCTGTAGAAGCTATAAAAATTTCATTTTCTCTCGCCTTTAAAGCTTTTGCTGCTGCATACATGATTTCATTTGTTGTGTGCCTTCCTTTACGTCCCGTAAAAGCATTCGCATTCCCAGAATTAACAATAACACCCCTTGCAATCCCGTGAGGAAGCGACGCACGACAATGTTCCACAGGAGCAGACGGACATTTTGAACGGGTAAAAACACCCGCCACACTTGCTGATTTATCGAATATGATAAAAAGAAGATCTGTACGATCTTTATACTTAATTCCAGCTTTAGCTGTTGCTATCCGTACACCAGATAACGGCGGAAGCTCCTGTATGTTTTGCGGAGACAAAGGAGATATTTTTAAAACCACACTATGCTTTCCATAAAAACAGGTAAAATGATTGCAGATAAATAATCTTTTATAAAATAACTGCTAGGCTTTTTGAACAAAGCTCATCTATCAAATCACCTAGCAAAAATATTATCTACCTATTCTTCTTTACTATTCCGTATCTTCTTCGTCTGGTGTTTCATCCGAAAGCGGTGTTCCGTTTTGATTAAGAGATTGCATGAGTTTTATCACATTAGGATCAGGATATTTTACATCCATTTTGCTGCGCAAATCAACAATCAGTTTTTGATAGCGCTCTTTTATTAGCTGTGTACGCAACATCTCTTTAACATCATCAAATGCAGGAGGTTGTTTCAAACGACGATCTTCTACTTTAATAACATGCCAACCAAAAGGACTTTCAATAGGACTTTTCGTGTATTCGCCAACTTTCAAGCCAAACGCAGCATCCTCAAAAGGCTTAACCATTTGACCATGACTAAAATAGCCAAGATCCCCTCCCACAGCAGCAGAACCATCTGTTGAAGTCTTTTTTGCAATCTCTTCAAAATTTTCCTTCTTATTTAAGCGTTTAATGATAGCTTCTGCTTCTTTTTTCGTTTTCACCAAAATATGGCGCGCCTTCACCTCATCCTCTTTAGGTAAAGCAGCAACTTCGTTTTTGTAAAGAGCTTCTAAATCATTATCTGAAATCTGATCAACAATTGTCTGTTTAAAATACAGCTGCTGAAGAACATTGTCGCGCATAACTACCATACGTTTATCATAAGCCTCAGTCTTATCGATTCCCTTACTCTTTGCTTCTTTAGCAAGTGCTTGCATATCTAGATAAGCCTTTAAAACCATTATACGGCGTTGTTCATCAGGAAAACGTATTAAATTAGGATTTATTTCAAGCGCTAACTCATCTAATTGCCCTGCGGTAATATTCTTTCCATCGATAACGGCCATAACATGAGAAGGAGAAACTGCCTTTTCCGAAGCTTTCTCCAAAGTCTTTAAATCACTTGGTGCTGAATTCAAACTTTCTTGGGCCATTACCCCTAAATTCGTACTCGCCAATAAGGCTGATGTCAAAAACAGCGTGATAAAGTTAAATTTCATAAATATACTCCTTAAAAATGAAGGCAGGGATCTAATTTTTTTGACTGTAACAGTTTAATCTCTAAATAGAGATTAATAAATCAGTAATTTTATTTTAAAAAGCATAAATTCGTCCTTTTATCTTAGTTTATTCAACCCTATCTAATGTTCATAGGAAATATGATAATAGAGAAAATGATATATTATATCTTAAATTACTTTGTGTTATGTCCGCTAAACAGCGTACCTAAAGTTGACACAATGCACTTCACCTCTTATCTCTACTCTACAATAAAAGTGAAAAATTGCACATCCACGAGTATAATGGTATCACTTGCTTCCAATTATATTAAACGCCTTGAGGGATGCAAAATATGGGGATAGCGTATGAATTACCTAATAATAGTGGCAAAAATTAAAAGAAAGGGCCAGAGATGGTCAGTTTAGGTGTCTTTGCACGTAAATTTTTTGGTTCAACTTATGAGAAGCGTCTCAAAACTCTTCGCCAAAAAGTTATACAAATTAATGCTTTAGAAGAACAATTCATGAAATTAAGTGATGCGCAGCTCTGCCAAAAAACTGACGAGTTTCGTAAACGCCTCGCTGCAGGTGAAACCGTTGACTTACTCTTACCAGAAGCCTTTGCGACTGTTCGTGAAACAGCAAAACGTGTTTATGATATGCGCCCTTTTGATGTACAGCTTATTGGTGGAATGGTACTTCATGACTGTGGTATTGCTGAAATGCGCACCGGTGAAGGTAAAACATTAATGGCAACTTTGCCAATTTACCTCAATGCATTGGAAGGAAAAGGTGTTCATGTCGTAACGGTGAACGATTATCTTGCTAGTCGTGATGCTGAAACGATGGGAAAGATCTTTGGTTTTCTAGGACTAACAACAGGTGTGATTCTCCATGATCTTGATAATGATGCACGACGAGCAGCCTACGCATGTGACATCACCTATGCAACAAATAATGAATTAGGCTTTGATTACCTGCGCGATAATATGGCTTTTGATCGTAGTCAAATGGTCCAGCGCGAACATCATTACGCAATTGTTGATGAAGTTGATTCGATCCTCATTGATGAAGCACGGACTCCCCTTATTATTTCTGGACCTCTAGAAGATCGTACCGACTTTTACAACCTTATTGATACATTTATTCCTGCCTTAACTCCAGAAGACTATGAAATAGACGAAAAACAAAAAACGACAACCTTTACCGAGGTTGGTACTGAAAAAATCGAAAAAATGCTCGAACAAGCCGGACATCTTAAAGGTGAAAGTCTTTACGATATAGAAAATGTTGCTATTGTTCATCATATCAATAACGCACTTAAAGCCCATAAACTGTTTGTCCGTGATAAAGATTACATTGTACGCAATGGTGAAATTGTTATCATTGACGAATTTACAGGTCGTATGATGCCAGGACGGCGCTATTCTGAAGGGCTTCATCAAGCCCTAGAAGCTAAAGAACATGTTGCTATTCAACCAGAAAATCAGACACTTGCTTCTATCACTTTCCAAAATTATTTCCGTATGTATAGGAAATTGTCTGGAATGACTGGAACTGCAACAACAGAAGCAGAAGAATTCAGTAATATTTATGGTCTTGAGGTTGTAGAAGTTCCTACGAATTTGCCTATCCAGCGTCTTGATGAAGATGATGAAATCTACCGAACAGCAGAAGAAAAATATCGTGCTATTGTGTATGATATCCGTCAAGCACATGAAAAAGGACAACCTATTCTTGTTGGAACAACATCTATTGAAAAATCAGAACAATTAGCGGAACGTCTACGAAAAGAAGGTATTACCGATTTTAGAGTTTTAAATGCCCGCTATCACGAACAAGAAGCGTATATTATTGCACAAGCAGGAGTGCCTGGCGCTCTCACCATCGCAACTAACATGGCTGGCCGTGGTACTGATATACAACTTGGTGGGAATATTGAGATGCGTATAAAACAAGAATTACAGGATATACCAGATGGAGAAGAGCGAACTACAAAAATTGAAGAAATAAAAAAAGATGTCAAGCAACTTAAAGAAAAAGCATTAGCTGCTGGTGGTCTTTACGTCATCGCTACTGAACGCCATGAAAGTCGTCGTATTGACAATCAGCTGCGTGGTCGCTCTGGTCGCCAAGGTGATCCTGGTCGTTCAAAATTCTTTCTTTCTCTTCAAGATGATCTTATGCGAATCTTTGGCTCCAACCGTATGGATGGCATGCTACAAAAGCTTGGATTAAAAGAAAACGAAGCTATTACCCATCCATGGATTAATAAGGCTCTTGAAAAAGCACAGAAAAAAGTCGAAGCACGAAATTTTGAAATCCGTAAAAATTTGTTAAAATACGATGATGTCATGAATGATCAACGCAAAGTTATTTTTGAACAGCGTATGGAAGTCATGAATGCGGATGATTTAACAGAAATGATCCTTGAAATGCGCAATGAAGTAGTTGAAGATCTTGTTGAAGCCTATATTCCATCTGGAACATATTCTGAAAAATGGGATGTCAAAGCTTTACAAGAGGAAATTCGCCAACTCTTCAACCTCGAGTTGCCAATCGAGACATGGGCAAAAGAAGATGCAATTGCTGAAGAACAAATTTTAGAACGCATATCAGATGCTGTTACAAAACTTGAAAATGAACGTACTGAACGCTATACTTCAGAGGTTATGGCTTATTTTCATAAAGCCATATTACTTGAAACCATTGACACGTTATGGCGTGAACATCTGGTGAATTTAGACCATTTGCGTTCTGTGGTTGGCTTTCGTGGCTATGCACAACGGGATCCCCTCAACGAATATAAAACGGAGTCATTTGAACTTTTCCAGAGCATGCTTAGAAATTTACGCAGAATCGTTACTTCTAAACTCATGCGTTTCGAAATTATTCAGCAACCTACAGAACCTTTCACGCTTGTACAAACTGATGCTGATACCTCTGTTCCAAATGATCAAGAAGAAGAAAATATTCCTACCTTGTGGGCACAAACACAAGAAAATAAAATTATTAACCCGAAAGACCGTGATCCTAATGATGTAACTACATGGGGAAAGGTTGGACGCAATGAGCGTTGCCCTTGTGGTTCAGAAAAAAATACAAACATTGTCATGGTGCCTTCGTTTGAAAAAACGATGAAGAAGATGAATAAAAAGCGAAATTATGAGCAGGAATTACGCACTGCAGGTTTAAGAGTAACACGTCAAAGACGCATTATTCTTGATATTTTGGCTGAAACAAAAGATCATCCGAATGCATTTGAAATTTTTCAGCGTGCTCACAAAATAGATTCGAGTATTTCGCTTTCTACTGTTTATAGAACAATGAAAATATTAGAAGGAAATGGAACAATTCATCGCCATACCTTTAGTGGTGGGCCCTCTCGTTTCGAGCAAGCAGATGGGCAACACCATGATCACCTTATTGATATGGAAACAGGACAAGTTATCGAATTTCATTCTGATATCATCGAAAAGTTGCAAGAGGAAATTGCTAAATCCCTTGGCTATGATATTGTTCATCATCGCCTTGAACTTTATGGAAAAAAAACAACTCTTAAGTAGCTGATTTCTTATGTGTTATTAAAAAATACCTTATAAAAAGTATATTTTCTATAATTTTACTTTAAAAAGTTATAGTTTTCATTGGCAAGAAAGTTTTTCTGTTCTATTACCCCACTTTATCTGATGCTATAAGGCAATCAATTGCTCGTATCATAAAAAATATTATAATAAATTAGGTCAATATTATCATGGTTTCTTTGCCAAAAGATCGTATGAGACAACTCGAAAAACGTTTTGAAATAATTGAGAGCCAAATGGCTCAAAATCCAGATGCTGAGACATATGTAAAATTAGCTTCTGAATATGCAGAACTACAGCCAATTATTGCTTCTATACGGACATTAAACGCTCTTTACGCAGAAATCACAGAGCTGGAAATAATCATAAATGATAAACTAACAGATGCAGAGATGCGTTATCTTGCTCAAGAAGAGCTCCCGTTATTATGCCAAAAAATGGAACAACTTGAAAAAGAACTTCAGATTCTTCTTTTGCCTAAAGATGTTGCTGATGAAAAAAGTGCTATTGTGGAAATTCGAGCAGGAACAGGCGGATCAGAAGCAGCACTTTTTGCTGGTGATCTCTTCCGCATGTATGAACGTTATGCCGCTTCTCATAACTGGAAAGTAGAAGTTGTTTCACTTAATGAAGGAGAAGTTGGTGGATATAAAGAAATTATTGCAGGTATTTCAGGAAAAGGTGTCTTTTCTAAATTGAAATTTGAATCAGGTGTTCATCGTGTGCAACGCATCCCTGAAACAGAAACCGGTGGGCGTATCCATACCTCTGCTGCTACAGTTGCAGTGCTTCCGGAAGCCGAGGAAATTGATATTGAAATTCGTCCAGAAGATATTCGCATCGACACAATGCGTGCTTCTGGAGCAGGAGGACAGCATGTCAATACAACGGATTCAGCTGTTCGTATTACGCATATACCAACGGGAATTATGGTTGTACAAGCAGAAAAATCACAGCACCAAAACCGTACACGGGCACTGCAAATTTTGCGCGCACGCTTATTTGACATTGAACGACAAAAAGCAGAAAATGAACGTTCTGCTTCTCGTAAAAATCAAGTCGGCTCTGGTGATCGCTCAGAGCGTATTCGTACCTATAATTTTCCACAAGGACGTGTCACGGATCACCGTATTAATCTCACTCTATATAAACTTGATCGCATCCTAGAAGGCGAACTTGATGAAATTATTCATGCACTCATCTCTGACCATCAAACAGCTCTCCTGATGGAAATGGATAACAATAGATGAACAAATATTCTCTCGACAATGTTATCCAACGAACTCAAGAAAAATTGTACACAAAAGGAATTTCTGAAGCTAAGCTTGAGGCAAAAATACTCGTCGAATGGGTAACAGGTACAAATTCTTCTGATAGAATTCTCCAACCAGATCTTTGCTTGTCTTTTGAGCAAAGGGAACACTTAGAAAACGCTATCAAACGACGTATTTCTGGTGAACCAGTTTACCGTATTATCGGAAAACGGGAATTTTATGGCATATCCTTCACATTATCTCAAGATACATTAGAACCACGTCCTGACACAGAAACACTGATAGATCTTGTTCTCCCTCTGCTTAAAAAACATGCTGAAAAATCAGAAAAGATAACACTACTTGATATGGGAACAGGAAGTGGTGCTCTTGCCATTACGCTCCTTAAACAAATCCCGACCCCCCACGCGGTAGCTGTTGATATTTCTGAAGATGCCCTTAAAACAGCAACAAGAAATGCAGAGATGGCAGGAGTTATTAATCGTTTTACTCCTCTTCTTAGTGATTGGTTTGTTTCTGTAACTGGTCAATTTGATCTTATTATTTCCAATCCGCCCTATATTCCAGAAAAAGATATTCAAAATCTTGCCAAAGAAGTACGACTCCATGATCCATTGCGCGCGCTGATCGGTGGAAAAGATGGACTTGATTTTTATCGAAAACTTGCTCATGAAGCAGAAAATTACTTAAAAGACAACGGCTATATTGCTGTCGAAATTGGCTACTCTCAAGAAAAAGCAGTCTGCAACTTGTTTGAAAAAAACGGTTTTAAATGTTTAGAAATGCGCAAAGACTTCAATAGGATACCCCGTGCCCTTCTATTTGTGCGCGGCTCTTAAAATGTCCAATCATCATCCGTGGTTGCAACTGCCTTGCCAATGACATAAGAAGAGCCAGATCCTGAAAAGAAGTCATGATTCTCATCTGCGCTTGGTGACAAAGCTGCTAAAATAGCGGGATTAACACGACAAACCTCAGGAGGGAAAAGAGCTTCAAAGCCTAGATTCATTAAGGCCTTATTTGCGTTATAATGGAGAAAAACTTTAACATCTTCTGTCAATCCAAGTGCATCATAAAGATCTTCAGTATATTTGCACTCAATATTATAAAGATCGAAGAGTAAGTTAAAAGCAAAATCTTTAATTTCCTGCTTTTGAACGTCATCAAGCTTTGCAAAACCCAATTGAAATTTATAGCCTATATAGTAACCATGCACAGCTTCATCACGAATGATAAGCCGAATAAGATCAGCTGTATTGGTCAATTTAGCACGACTAGCCCAATACATAGGCAAATAAAAACCAGAATAAAATAAAAAGCTTTCCAGCAGAGTCGAAGCTATTTTTTTCTTTAGCGGATTATTCGCTTCATAACGCTCAAGTACTAATCTAGCCTTTTTTTGCAAATGAATATTTTCCTCTGACCACCTAAATGCATCATCGACTTCTACCGTCGAACAAAGGGTTGAAAAAATAGAGGAATAAGACCGTGCATGAACCGCTTCCATGAAAGCAATATTTGTCAAGACTGCTTCCTCATGCTCTGTGATTGCATCAGCAAGCAATGAAATAGCACCCACAGTATTTTGAATGGTATCTAGAAGAGTTAATCCAGTAAAAACACGAATCGTTAGCTTACGTTCTTCTTCTGTCAAACTTGACCATGAAGGAATATCATTGGAGAGTGGAACCTTTTCAGGCAACCAAAAATTTCCAGTTAAACGATTCCAAACTTCCAGATCTTTATCATCATGCAATCTATTCCAATTGACAGCGCAAACAACAGGATTTTTGGTTGTAATCTTTGTCATATGATTATCTCCTATAGACTGCATGAAACACAGCCATCTACTTCTGTGCCACTCAACGCTACTTGCCTCAACCTTATATAATAAATACTTTTTATACCCTTTTTCCAAGCATAAATTTGAGCACGATTAATATCACGCGTAGTAGCAGTATCAGGAAAGAATAATGTTAATGAAAGCCCTTGATCAACATGCTGTGTAGCAGCAGCATAGGTATCAATAATTTTTTCAGGACCAATTTCATAAGCATCCTGATAGAAATCCAAATTCGTATTATCCATGTAAGGAGCAGGATAATAAACGCGCCCAATTTTTCCCTCTTTGCGAATTTCAATCTTTGAAGCAATTGGATGAATAGAAGATGTTGCGTGATTAATATAAGAAATAGACCCTGTTGGAGGAACTGCTTGCAGATTACGGTTATAAAGTCCGTATTCAACAACTAAATCCTTGAGTTCCTGCCAATCTTTTTGATCTGGTATAATAATATTATTCCGTGCGAAAAGCTCTTTTACGAGTGGAAATTGCGGCTTCCATTCTTTCTCAATATATTTGGTAAAAAAACGACCATCTGCATAAGCTGATTTCTCAAACCCTGTAAACATTTCCTGACGCTCTCGTGCAATTAAATTAGAAGCACGTATGGCATGATATGCTACAGTATAAAAATAGATATTAGTAAAATCAATTGCTTCTGGAGATCCATAATAGATCTGCTCACGTGCTAAAAAACCATGCAAATTCATTTGTCCCAAACCAATTGCATGACTTTCAGCATTGCCTTTCGCAATGGACGGTACACAGGCAATATCACTCATATCAGACACAGCAGTAAGAGCGCGAACAGCAGCCTCCACTGTCTTTCCAAAATCAGGACTTTCCATTGCTTTTGCAATATTCATTGAACCAAGATTACAAGATATATCACTTCCAACAGTGCGATAAGTCAAATCCGTCTCTAATTCACTCGCCTCACTGACCTGTAAAATTTCTGAACATAAATTGCTCATGCTTATACGTCCAGCTATCGGATTTGCTCGGTTAGCAGTATCCTCAAACAAAATATAGGGATAACCTGATTCAAACTGAATTTCTGCTAAAGTTTGGAAAAAAACACGTGCACTTATTTTCTTTTTGCGAATTCTTGCATCATCAACAAAAGATCGATAATGCTCTGTCAAAGAAATATCACTAAAGGGTTTGCCTGTTACACGTTCAATATCATAAGATGAGAACAGATACATATCCTCATTATTACGTGCCAGCTCAAAAGTAATATCAGGAATCACAACACCAAGTGAAAGTGTTTTAATTCTAACTTTCTCATCAGCATTTTCACGCTTCGTATCCAAAAACTTCATAATATCTAAATGATGTGCATGTAAATAAACAGCACCAGCCCCTTGCCGTGCACCAAGTTGATTGGCATAAGAAAAAGAATCTTCCAAGAGTTTCATTACAGGTAATACACCTGAAGACTGGTTTTCTATTTGTTTTATTGGTGCCCCTGCTTCCCGCAAATTGGTCAAACAAAGCGCTACACCTCCGCCCCGTTTCGAAAGCTGTAAAGCTGAATTGACCGAACGACCTATTGATTCCATATTGTCTTCAACACGCAACAAAAAACAGGATACCAACTCGCCACGCTGCTTTTTTCCCGCATTTAAAAATGTCGGTGTTGCGGGTTGAAACCGGCCTGTAATAATTTCATCCACAAAAATCTCGGCAAGCGCCTTATTCCCTTGTGCTAAATATAAAGCAACAAGGCAGACGCGATCTTCATAACGCTCAAGATAGCGTTTTCCATCAAAAGTCTTCAGCGTATAGCTCGTATAATATTTAAACGCGCCCAAAAAAGTAGGAAAACGAAACTTAAATGCGTAAGCACGTTTAAAAAGTTTTTTGATAAAAGAAAAGTCATAAAGCTCAAATAAGGATTTTTCGTAGTAACCTTCTTCTATCAAATAGTCTATTTTCTCTTTAAAATTATGAAAAAAAACCGTATTTTGGTTAACATGCTGAAGAAAATATTGCCGTGCAGCAAGACGATCCATATCAAACTGAATATGACCACTTTCATCATAAAGATTAAGCATGGCATTTAATGCATGATAATCCATAATCTGACCTGATTTCTGCGACTGTTCTATCCCAATTGTTTCCAAAATCTTTCCAATCCCTTCTTTACAAAAATAACATCTTCATCAGTTCCACGTAACTCAAAATGATAAAGGCAAGGCACACAACATTTTTCAGCAATGATCTTGCTTGCTAAATTATAATAGCGACCAAAATTACGATTCCCACCACCAATGACACCACGAATAAATTTGCGATTCTCATCTTCATTAAGAAAATGAATAACTGCTTTCGGCACTGCTCCCCTTCCCTCACCATCTGCATAGGTAGGAACAACCAACACATAAGGTTCACCGACTAATATAGACGGTTTTTTTTATCAATTTTGAAGAGTCGTTGAGCAAGCTGTAGAACAAAATATTCAGTATTACCCGTTGCACTCGAATAATAAACAATAAGTCCCATTAAACACAAAGGCCACTAATCATATCTGGTCGAAAACCAGACCAATGATTTTCACCACAAACAACCACAGGAACCTGACGATATCCCAAAGATTGAACAAAAATATATGCCTGTTCATCGCGGGAAATGTCTACAACACGATAATGAATACCTTTAGCATCAAAGGCACGACGCGTAGCATCACATTGGACGCAAGATGGTTTGCTATAAATAGTGACTGACATTTTTTTCAACTTTCACAATTTTAAAGAATCAACCCTAAAGGGTTCATTCTGATAATTTTATAAATACTCAAGGATAACAAAAAAACAGAAATCATACGCAAACACACATAGCTATACTTTATTTAGATAACACATAGCTTCCAAAACGTAACAGGAATCCTCAACAAATAACCTAAGAATTATGATGAGAATTAAGTGATCATTCTACAACCTAAATGGCAACCCCCCAGTTATAAAATAATCTTTTGTTTGCATTACAATTCCCTCCTGCAGTCTAAAAAGATAAAGCTCCAATCTACTGCTTTTCAATAGCTCAGCTTTACTTTTTCATGACAAAAATCAACTTACAAAAATGAAAGGAAACTCTTCCAAAAGAGGTACCTCAACAAGAATACCGTTTTACCCTTGATCAATAAACTCTTTACAATCACATTATGGAAATAACTTAGAAACCAAACGAAACACACTCTACCCTCACCTGTGCTTATTTAGAATCACCAATCATTTTGATACTATATATAGTATACACACTCTCTCTTTCGTCAAGGTGAATTCAATTATTATTTTGAATTTTCCACGATCTTCCCTCTAAAATTCTTAACACCCAAGACATATGTAATAATATAACGTTTTATTGACAAACGTTATATTATTACATATGTTCATGAGGTAAATATTAAAGATGGTATAAATTATGGATCTGCATTTTGACAGTGCAACATTAGGCTATGGAAATAGAATAGCAATAAGGGGCTTTTCAGCAAAGTTAAAAATGGGTTCGTTGGTAGCAATAACCGGTGATAATGGTGCAGGAAAATCCACACTACTGAAAACTATTGCTGGCTTGATCAAGCCTCTCAAAGGAAAAATTACAAAACCGAAAAAAAGCCGAATCGCTTATCTTGCTCAGCAATGTGATATAGATCAAACATTTCCAATTGACGTGAGAACACTTCTTAAAACAGGACTGTGGTCTTTTTGTGGATTGTGGAAAAACCAGCGTCCTTATTATTCTAAAATTCAGTATGCACTTGAAATGGTCGGGCTTACAGCACTTGCTAACCGTCCTCTTTATACATTGTCAAGTGGCCAATTACAACGCGCTCTTTTTGCACGTATTATTGTACAAGATGCCGAAATTATCTTGCTCGATGAACCTTTTAATGGTGTAGATCGTAATACCCAAAAAGACCTTCTTGCCTTGGTAACTTATTGGCAACAACAAGGACGAACCGTTCTTACAGCACTGCATGATCCGCTCATTGTGCAAGAATATTTTCCCCACATGATCCAAATTAATAAACAAAACGCCTTTTATGGAGAAACAACACAGTTTTTCCATAACAATATTCACCACTTTATATCGCCTTTTACATCCAACTCTTCTCATATCAGTGCACTAAAACGACATTTTTCCCTCGATGATTCTCGCTCTATTAGGTTATAATACGTGTACGAATTTTTTCTTGCCCCCTTCGTTGAGTTCCATTTTATGCAAAGCGCCCTTATCGGCTCAATTCTCCTGTCCATCAGCGCTTGCCCTATTGGTGTATTTTTGATGCTACGCGGGATGAGTTTAACAGGAGATGCTATATCTCACGCCATTCTTCCTGGTGTTGCCGCCGCCTTCCTGTTTTGTGGCTTTTCTCTCATATCTATGACGCTTGGCGGCATTTTAGCTGGTGTCATTGTTGCGTTAGCAACTGCCTTGATTTCGCGAAATAGCTTTCAGAAAGAAGACGCATCAATGACAGTCTTTTATCTTATTGCACTTGCAGCAGGCGTCATTATTGTTTCACTTAAAAATTCAACGATTGATCTGCTTCATCTCTTATTTGGCTCGATACTTGCACTTGATACACAAGCCCTTTTATTCATCACCGTTATCATGGTGATCACAATATGCAGTCTTTTCACTTTCTGGCGGGCACTCGTATTAGAAAGTTTTGATCCCCTCTTTTTTAAATCACTCTCTCCATTGAGCAAATATGTTCATATATCATTGCTTGGACTTGTCGTATTGAATCTGGTTGGCGGTTTCCAATCACTAGGAACGCTACTTTCTGTCGGCATTATGATGATTCCAGCTATTACAGCCCGTTTTTGGCTTTCACGTCTTGGCCCTATTTGCATACTTTCTATCCTTTTGGGAATCATTGCTAGCATATGCGGCCTATTGCTTTCTTTCCACCTTTCACTTCCTTCCGGTCCCTCTATCATTATTGTCGCAGGATGTATTTACCTTTTTTCCTGTTTTATCAGTCCACGCGGTTTTATTGTAGCATGGTTTCCTCGCTTTTTTTATACATTCTTCTCTAATTTTAGGAAATAATATGTCTAAACTTATTCAACTCTTTGTTCCGCTTGGAGTACTCTTATTGTTCACCCTTTTTCCACTTTCTGCTACTGCATATAAACAGGAAAAGATTAGAGTTGTCGTGAGCTTCTCTATTCTTGCAGATTTAGTAAAAAATGTAGGAGGTGATCATATTTCTATGACGATTTTTGTCGGCCCCAATGCGAATACTCATACTTATGAACCAACTCCCCAAGATGCCCAAGCCCTTAGAAATGCGCATATTATTTTCATCAATGGACTTCATTTAGAGGGTTTTATTGATCGCCTCATCACAGCAAGTGGTACCAAAGCACCTCTTATCGAAGCAAGTGCTAATATTTCTCCCCTTGAAATAAAAAAACAGGAATATAGTGCCCAACACCAGCATCACCTCAGTAGTATTGATCCACATGCTTGGCAAACTATCCCTAATGTAGAAATTTATATCAAGAATATCGCTGCTGCTTTTTGTAAAATTGATCAACAATCCTGTATAAGCTACAGCCAAAATGCCGAATCTTACCTCCAAAAGCTTAAAGCGATGCGAGAAAAACTTAAAACAAAGATTGCCACTATTCCAAAAAATCAGCGCATTATTATCACATCGCATGATGCTTTTGGTTATTTTGCTCAAGAATACGGCTTTACTATCCTTGCTCCCCAAAATGCTTCAATAGAAGCTGAAGCAACACCAACCGATGTGGCCAAACTTATCAAACAGATTAAAACCAATAAAGCAGCTGCACTGTTCATTGAAAATATTTCTAACCCGCGTCTTATAAAACAGATCGCAAAAGAAACAGGCTTAAAAATCGGTGGAACATTGTATTCCGATGCATTGTCGGACGAAAATGGACCTGCTGCAACTTATCTCGATATGATGGAACATAATGTCAAAACTATTATCGATGCAATAAAAAAACACTAAGATATCTCTACAAGAAAATAAATGAAATTATGCATGACTTTACTGCTTCTTTCATATCTAAAACATAATGGTTTTGAAAAGACCGTATCACTCACAACCTCTTATTTATATGCACAAAAAACGTGATTACATAACTATGTTTCACGAAGCAATAAACAAACTTTGATTCTTAGAAAATTAAAAAAATCTTCGGTATCAAACAACCAATAATGGGTTAAACAGAAAAAACTTAAAGTCTCATAGCAGTTATTTAAATCATGGTTTTAGAATCATGTCGAAGAGATTATTATTAAACCGAACGCGAACAATTCATCGCCAAGTTATTTATTCAAAAATTACAAAGCAACTAACATATAAAATAGACGACTTTCTTTCTAAATCTGCATATTTAATAACTATAAAAGAATGGTATTTACTATTTTTATCTTTGTTTTCTCTTTTACTCAGTTGCACTATTTCAGTGTTTTATCAGCTATTTACAGAATATACCTCATTAACATAGAATAACTTTCACAAAGGAAAATGAGCATGTTGGAACAAATTCGTTTGACCTTTTGATGGTTCCTGTTTAAATGAATCAATATATTTCTGAAATAAAATTGTCATGGCACTTTCATGTACAATACTATAAAGTTAGGGTAACCTGTATTCCATCACTTCAGAAAGGGGGAAACATGAGTCGCTTTTATTTTTCTCTAGCAGCATTTGCAATTGCTATCACTATGGCAACAACAGGGTTTGCGCAAACAAAAATTAGCTTTTGGCATTCTATGAGCGGCGAGCTAGGAAAACAGACTGAGCAACTCATAAACGATTTTAATGCCAGTCAATCTGATTACAAAGTTGTTCCTTCGTTTCGTGGTGAATATGAAGAAGGTATGGTTTCACTCATTTCAGCATTTCGCGGAAAGAAACAACCGGTACTTGCCCAAATCTATGAGATTGGCACTGGAACCATGATGGCTGCAAAAGGTGCTGTTTATCCCATTTATCAACTTATGGCTGATACAAAGCAAGAACTTGATTTTGCTGATTATTTACCTGCTATCAGTGGTTATTATTCAGATGTTCAGGGGCGAATGCTTTCTATGCCATTCAACGCTTCAACACCAATCCTTTATTATAATAAAGATATCTTTAAAAAAGCAGGGCTTGATCCAGAACAGCCCCCTAAAACATGGCAAGATATAGAAAATTTCTCCAAAAAAATCCTTGAAAATAAAGCAGCAAGTTGTGGTTTTACAATGGCTTATGCAGCTCAATGGATTGGCATAGAAAATTTTTCAGCACTGCACAATGCTCCTTTTGGAACCAAAGAAAATGGCTTTGGTGGACTTGATTCGAAACTTACCTTTAATGGGCCTTTACAAGTACGTATGTGGACCGATCTTAAAAGATGGTCTGATCAAGGTATTTTTCGCTATGGGGGCTCTGCTGGAGCATTAGATACAACACCAATGTTTATGACGCAAAATTGCGCAATTTTTATGCAATCTTCAGGTTCTCGTTCTGGAATCCTATCCGAAGCGCAATTCAATGTAGGGATTGGTATGTTACCCTACTATGATGATGTAAAAGGTACACCACAAAATTCAATTATTGGTGGTGCAGCTATTTGGGCTTTGAAAGGTCATACCCCTAAAGAATATGCGGGTGCTGCTGCCTTTCTTAAATTTCTCTCGAAAGCAGATATTCAAGCTAGATGGCATCAGACAACAGGTTATCTTCCATCAACAAAAGCTGCTTATGAATTGAGCAAACAACAGCATTACTACGAGAAAAATACCGGTGCAGATATTGCTATTAAACAGATTAGTCTTAATCCACCGACTGTTAATTCAAAGGGAATAAGATTTGGTAATTTACCACAAATACGTTCTATTCTTGATCAAGAATTAGAAGCTGTTCTTAGTGGTTCAAAAACACCAAAAAATGGATTAGATGAGGCCGTTAAACGAGGCAATAAGCTTTTGCGTGAATTTGAAAAAGCTAATCATTAAGGTTTCATGATTATTATTAAATATCAAAGGTTAATAAAGAATATAAGCCCTTGTAGTCTTTTTTTGTTCTCCTTTCTAAAGTCTCTGATTTAAAGAACCCTATGAATGCAAGAAAAACACGCATATTTTAAAAATAGTTTGCTCTCTTATTGGTTGCTGCTCCCTCAACTTATTGTGACTTTTTTATTTTTTCTTTGGCCTGCTGCTCAAGCGATAAAGTCATCTTTCGAGCGTGAAGATGCTTTTGGTTTTACAACAACCTTTGTTGGCTTTGAAAATTATGTGACAATTTTTACTGATCCTTCTTATCTGAAATCACTTCTCACAACTGCAGTGTTTTCTATTTCTGTTACTCTTACTTCAATGGCGATATCGCTTCTTTTGGCTACCTGTGTTGATAGAGTCATCCGTGCAAAAAAAGCCTACACAATGCTCTTGCTCTGGCCTTATGCTGTTGCTCCAGTATTAGCGGGTATATTATGGCTGTTTATTTTTCATCCAACTATTGGGATTATCCCTTTTCTTTTAGAAAAAATAGGTATTATATGGAATTACCGTATTAATGGTACTCAAGCAATGATCCTTATTATAATTGCAGCCAGCTGGCAACAAATCTCCTATAATTTTCTCTTTTTCCTTGCAGGTCTTCAGTCTGTTCCACATTCCCAAATAGAAGCAGCAGCAATTGATGGTGCTGGTCCTTTTAAACGATTTTGGACTGTAGTATTCCCGCAGATTTCACCGACGACTTTTTTTCTTCTTGTCATTAACATCAATTATGTTATGTTTGATACATTTGGTATTATTGATAACATGACCTCTGGAGGTCCCGCGCGTGCAACAAGCACTCTCGTCTACAAAGTGTATGATGACGGCTTTAAAAACCAAATAATCGGTGGATCAGCAGCACAATCAACAATATTAATGTTGATGGTTATTGTCTTGACGTTTATCCAGTTTCGCTGGATTGAACGTCGCGTACAATATTAGGAAGCGAATTATGGTTGAAAATCGCCCTATTTTGAAACTTTTAACCCATCTCACCCTTATTGTTGGAATTATCATTATTTGTTTTCCAGTTTATGTTGCTATCATCGCATCAACCCATAGTTCAGCAGCATTTAGCTCAGGAACACTTCCTCTTTTACCGGGGAAATATGCCCTAGAAAACTACAAAATAATCTTTGGTGATGGCCTTCAACAGCTTGGTTTGCCCAATCTCTGGCCACTTTTAATGAATTCGCTCATTATGGCCCTTGGTATTAGTATTGGAAAAATTATTATTTCGCTCCTTTCTGCTTATGCAATTGTCTATATGCGCTTTCCCTTTCGCAAAACTGCTTTTGCTCTCATCTTCGTCACATTGATGCTCCCTGTCGAAGTTCGCATTATCCCAACATATACTGTAGTTGCACAATTAGGCATGATAAACACCTATAGTGGAATGATTATCCCGCTCATTGCATCCGCAACAGCTACATTTTTATTTCGTCAATTTTTTTTGACTGTTCCTGATGAACTCTTGGAAGCTGCGCGTGTTGATGGTGCAGGGCCATTTAAATTCTTTAAAGATATTCTTCTTCCTCTTAGCAAAAGCAATATCGCTGCTTTATTTATCATTATGTTCGTTTATGGATGGATACAATATCTCTGGCCTCTTATAGTGACAACTGATCAAAATCATCAAACTATTCTTATTATTTTAAAACAGCTTATCGTAGAATCACTTCAACATGATCCTCAATGGAATATACTCATGGCAGTATCGGTCGTTGCCATGGTCCCACCTGTTCTTGTTGTTATCTTCATGCAACGACTTTTTATCAAAGGCCTTATTGAAACGGAGAAATAACTGTGGCTATAATCCAGTTATCAAATATAAAAAAACAGTATGACAACAATATTATGGTCATTGATGATTTAAATTTGACAGTTGCCGATAAGGAACTTCTCGTTCTTGTTGGCCCTTCGGGATGTGGTAAATCAACACTCTTACGTATCATTGCAGGGCTTGAACAGGTCACCTCAGGTGAACTCTCTATTGATAATGAGCGTATAAATGAACGCGAACCAGCTGATCGCGATATTGCTATGGTTTTTCAAAATTACGCACTTTACCCCCATATGACTGTTCGTAGAAACTTAGAATATGGGCTTAAAAATCGCAAAACACCTAAAGACGAAATAAATAGACGTATCACACATGCTGCAAAACTTTTGCAAATAGAGCCATTTCTTGATCGTAAACCACGACAATTATCGGGAGGACAACGACAGCGTGTTGCAATGGGGCGTGTAATTGTGCGTCAACCACGTGTTTTTCTCTTTGATGAACCACTTTCAAACCTTGATGCGAAATTGCGTGCGCAAATGTGTATTGAGATTAAAACACTCCAGCGTTCATTAGAAACAACAAGCCTCTATGTTACTCATGATCAACTAGAAGCAATGACGCTAGCTGATAGAATAGTTGTCATGAATAAAGGAACTATCGAGCAAATTGGAACGCCAATGGAAATTTATGACCATCCAGCAACAACATTTGTTGCTGATTTTATTGGTTCTCCTCCTATGAACTTTCTTGATCGTCAAATCCTAGAACAACACTTAGGGTATTCATTGTCTTATAGTCAAGAAACAGAGCTTTTGGCATTCAGACCAGAAGTAATCTTGTTGGGAGAATATCCAGATCAAGGACCTGTCTTTCACACACAAATTGAGCTTATCAAGCCTGTCGGGACAGGGTGTCATATTTTAACTCGTTGGAACGATACCATTTTTACTGTTGAAATAAGAGAACGCCTTACAAGCGACTATGGTAAAAAACTAAGCTTCACTGTTCCTCATCAGAATTTTCACACTTTTAATAAAACCACAGGAAAACGCACAAGTAACAAGTAAATAAAATAGAAAACTTTAACCTTATAAGCACTGTTAGCAAAACTTCTTATTTTCTCCTATCGACTTCAATTTTTATCAACTGTATCGTTTCTTTTGTATAGTAATAAGCTTTTTATCTCTGTGCACGTAATTTCAAAGCTAAATCAGGTTGATCTGTCGTGATATAATGTACAGGCATATCAAGCCAATGTGATAACCGAGCTTTCCCGTTAATTGTCCATACACCCACAGTAAAACCAGCTTCAAGCGCAGATTCAATAAAAACCTGTGAGACAATGGAACCATCTAAACTTAGATCAGAATACCCTAATCGTTTCCATTCAGAAAAATGATGGTACATATCACCTTCAAATCTATCAATACATGGCCCAGATGCTATTCCTGCTTCAATAAAAGGACGAAGGCTTGTAGGATCAAAACTGATTGCAGAAACCCGTTTTGCTAAATTTCGACTTTTTATTAATGCAAGTGCTTTTTGGGATAAAATAGTCTCACGCTCAACTTCACCACATGTTTTGATTTCAAGATGAAGGGCCACGTGGGTTGACACTAACAGATCAAGCACCTCTTCTAATAAAGGGGGGGCTTCAGTACTTCCTTTCACACAGAGTTTTTTGCGTGTTTCATTATCAATATCATGAATATATCCTTTTTTCCCAACCAGTTGTTCCAGATAAAAATCGTGGAATACAACCACTTCACCACTTTTCAGAAGATGAATATCACATTCAATTTCATCGACTCCTAATGCAATTGCGTGACGAAATGCCGAAAGTGTATTTTCGGAATAAAGGTTTGCTCCACCACGGTGTGCAACAATTTTTCTCTCAGACATGCAAAATTTCACACTTCTTAATTTTAAACAATATCGGTTCATATAAATCAGATAATGATTTTTTAAAAATCACACAAAGTGCACAACAATTTTTTCAAAATTGTTTTTTCTATCCACTCTCCCAAATATTAATTTTAAGCAATACTCTCTGATTAAAATTTTATACTTCATTTCAATCATTCCCACTCAATGGTACTAGGCGGCTTTGAAGTTACATCATACACAACACGATTAATACCTCTCACTTCGTTAATAATACGTGCCGCTGTTTTGCCTAAAAACTCCATATCATATGGATAGAAATCAGCAGTCATTCCATCTACAGATGTTACCGCGCGAAGAGCACAAACAAATTCGTAAGTGCGCTCATCACCCATAACTCCAACAGTCTGAACAGGAAGAAGAATAGCAAAAGCTTGCCAAATTTTATCATAAAGGCCGGCTTTACGAATCTCATCAAGGTAGATAGCATCCGCTTCACGTAAAATTTCTAATTTTTCACGTGTAACTGCGCCTGGACACCGAATTGCAAGACCGGGTCCTGGAAAAGGATGACGACCAATACACTGCTCCGGCAATCCTAACTCTCGCCCTAACGCGCGAACCTCATCCTTAAACAGTTCACGCAATGGTTCTACAAGTTTCATGTTCATTCGTTCCGGTAACCCCCCTACATTATGATGGCTTTTAATTGTTACCGATTCACCAATAGCCGATACACTCTCAATAACATCTGAATAAAGCGTTCCCTGCGCTAAAAATTCTGCACCTCCTATTTTTTTAGTTTCTTCTTCAAAAACTTCTATAAAAAAACGGCCAATTGTTTTACGTTTTTTCTCTGGATCTATTTCACCTTCTAGAGCGTTAAGAAACATGTTGGCGGCATTAACGTGAATAAGCCCTATGTTATAATGATCTCGAAAGAGTGTAAGAATTTCTTCAACTTCATTCTTACGCATTAACCCATGATCCACAAAAATACATGTTAATTGCTCTCCTATTGCTTCATGAAGAAGTACAGCAACAACTGTTGAATCAACACCACCTGAAAGACCACAGATCACGCGGCTTTTCCCAACTTTTTCGCGTATATCAGCAATTACCTTCTTGCGATACGAAGTCATTGACCAATTACTTTTAAGACCAGAAATTTTATGAACAAAATTTTGTAAAAGTTTTGTACCATCGGGTGTATGAACAACTTCAGGATGAAACTGCACAGCATAAAAATGCCTTTTTTCATCAGCAATCGCAGCATAGGGAGCGCCTTTTGATGTTCCTATTACACGAAAGCCTTCTGGTAACGCTGTCACACGATCACCGTGACTCATCCATACTTGATAACAAGATCCTTTTTCCCACACTCCATCAAAAAGTGCATTCTCTTCTTGTATCTCCAAAAAAGCACGCCCAAATTCACGCTCATGTCCAGCTTCAACCTTTCCACCAAGCTGAACACACATAGCTTGTTCACCATAACAGATGCCAAGAACTGGAACACCAATTTCAAAAACTTCCATCGGAGCACGCGGTGAACCGCTATCAACAACTGAATAAGGGCTACCTGATAAAATAATAGCTTTAGGTCTTATTCGCTTGATGCCTTCTAAAGCTAATTGAAAAGGAACAATTTCACAATAGACACCCATTTCTCGCACCCGCCGTGCGATCAGTTGTGTGACTTGTGAACCAAAATCAATAATAAGAACAGTGTCTGGATGTGATACGCTCATAGAAAACCAATCAATAATTATAAAAGAGAACCAATGAGATTTATGATTTAATCTTTCTCTTTTCACAAGCCTGTTCGCTTCAGAAAAAGATTTTTCTCGTAAAATCTAAGATAAAAAATCAAAAATATGTATCAATGTTTTTTTTGCAACACAGACAAAAAGAAACCATCTGTTTTTGTTGCTGCTGGCGATAAAGTAAGTCCATGATTTGAAAAATTTGGTTGCACAGACGAAAAACTAAAATGTTGTTGCCAAAGTGCACGCATATTTATTGGATAAAAATTGGAATGCTGTTGAAGAAAACGGAAAATTTGTTCCTCATTTTCATCCACAAAAAGAGAGCATGTAATATAGACTAAACGCCCGTTTGGTTTAAGATAATCTATAGCCTCATTCAAAATAACCTTTTGTTCTGTTTGGCGTTGTTTTACCTGTTCTAACGTCAAACGCCACTTCGTATCTGGCCGCCGCCGCCATGTTCCTGTACCACTACATGGCGCGTCTAGCAGCACAATATCCATCTGACCGACCAACGGTTTTAATTCTTCTACATTCCCACGTGCCTGTACATTACGAACACCGGCACGTCGAAGACGATCAAAAATGGGAGCCAAGCGGGCTTTGTTTGAATCATAAGCATAAATTTGTCCCTGATTCTCCATACTGGCAGCTAAGGCTAATGTTTTTCCACCAGCTCCAGCACAATAATCCAACACCTGCATACCTGCCTTTGCTTCTACAAGATAAGTAACAATCTGAGATCCCAAATCCTGTATTTCAAAGTGTCCCCTTTGAAAAGCTGGCTCCATCTGAACATTGGGATGACGGCCAAACTTTTCAATCGGCGCAATTCTTAAAGCTTGCCGGAACCATAACAACGGTTGAGCTTTGGTTTTTGCTAATTCTTTGAATACCTTTTCTGGTGTTGCCTTCAAGCTATTCACGCGTAAATCTAAAGAAGGACGTGTTGCTAATGCAGCAGCTTCAATGACCCAATTGTCGGTAAATACAGGAAAAAGATGGGCTTGACACCATTGAGGAATATCACCACGAATATAGTCTGGCGCATCAATTAATTGCTGTTTTTGCCACGATTGGCGCTGTTTAGAACCTAATACCTGCGGTGCAAATCTATCTCCTTCTAATTCACTATCAACTTGTTCAATCGTCATTTTTCCAGTATCTAATAAGGTGCCGAAAACGACATCCCTCATGTCATCACTCTCCATACGCCATTGTAAAGAATAACGTCGTCTTAAAACATCATAAACGATTGTACCAATTGCAGCCCGGTCGCTTGCTCCAGCAAAGCGATGAGAAAGTCCCCAATCTTTTAAAGCTTCACCTATTGGGCGATGCCGAGTTTCTATCTCTTTTAGAATATCTATTGCCGCATATAAACGCCCACCTAAGCGCATTGATTTCTCCTATTTTAATTTTTACAAGACTCTACACAATTTAAGAAAAAACAAATTCATCTTTTTTAACACCAACGGAATTTTCTCAAACCCATGTAAAATTTACATTAGAAGCAGATTCTGATTACGCTTTTTTATAGCATCCAAACTTTTCTTCTTATGTGCTCCTTATGCGCACCTTTTAACTTTCTAAAATAGATGGAATCCTTTTTGACACTGCAAGACAAGTAGTCATCTCTAAGATACCTCTTCCAGTTATACGTACGCAAAACCACCAAACTTTTAATTACTGCATAAAATAAGAATTTTGTAGCCTTATATAACAGCACATAACATCAAGTATTCACTATCTTGAAAATGCTCTCTTTCTGAAAATGTGAAAAAACAGCCCTACTTATTCTTAATAAAATATTAACTTTTTAAAAAACGCTTGGAACCACTATTTGGCATGACCGTTTTTATTGTGCTGGCTTTAAGTCAGCTAATTTAAAAGGAGAAAATAATGAATACTTACAATAATGGGAAAACAACTTCATCTAAAAGCCGTCACAATACAACACCCTCAAACAATGCCAAGAAATCCGTCCAAGGTGATCAGGCTAACACTCGCCAACGCGCGTCAAAGTCGGTACGGAAAACTACAAAAAGTTAATTTCCTTAATTTTATATAACCTACAGAAAGAATTGGGACATCAGCCTCCAATTCTTTCCTTTTTAGGATCGTTGCACCACATCACAAAGAGAAAAAATGGTAGACTTCCTCTCTTCTCTCAAAAGATTTTATGCTATGTAACATGGCTCTAAACTCTTATACATCAAACAGGACCTCGGTAGTTTGGACTCTCTCGTGTAATAGAAACATCATGTGTATGACTTTCATGGAGCCCGGCATTGGTGATACGAACAAACGTTGCTTTTTTACGAAACTCTGCTAGATCTTTCGCTCCAACATACCCCATCGAAGCACGCAATCCACCAGCAAGCTGATGTAGAACCGATGCTATAGGACCTTTATAAGCCACTTGACCTTCCACACCTTCAGGAACCAATTTAAGCTCATCACGCACTTCATCCTGAAAATAACGATCTGCCGATCCCCGTGCCATAGCACCAACCGATCCCATACCGCGATAGGCTTTAAAAGACCGTCCTTGATAAAGATAAACTTCACCAGGACTTTCTTCTGTACCTGCTAAAAGAGAACCGATCATAGCAGCACAAGCCCCACCTGCTAAAGCTTTAGCAAAATCACCTGAAGCTTTAATCCCACCATCCGCAATGACAGGAATCCCTGCTTTTTCAGCAACTTCTGCAGCATTCATAATAGCTGCAAGTTGAGGCACACCAACACCTGCAACAATTCGTGTTGTGCAAATAGAACCAGGACCAATACCAACCTTCACTGCATCTGCGCCACAATCAATTAACGCCTGCGTTGCTTGCGAAGTCGCTACATTACCAGCAATAACAGCTGTAAAGGGTGCCATTTTTTTAATTTGCTCAACGGTTTCTAGCACACGTTGAGAATGCCCATGTGCTGTATCAATCACTAATACATCAACACCAGCATCAATGAGTCGTTCAGCCCGCTCAATTCCATCTTTCCCCACACTACTAGCAGCTGCAACACGCAAGCGTCCTTGGGAATCTTTGGCAGCATTTGGATTTAATTGTGCTTTTTCAATATCCTTAACTGTTATCAAGCCGACACAGCGATTTTGTTCATCTACAACCAATAATTTTTCAATACGGTGATGATGTAAAAGATACTTCGCTTCACTGAGTTGGACATTTTCACGCACTGTGATCAAATTTTCATGCGTCATTAATTCATAAATTTTTTGTTTTGGATCCGATGCAAAACGTACATCCCTATTTGTTAAAATGCCAACAAGACACCCAGCAGTTTTATCTTTAGCACCATTTTCAACAACTGGAATACCCGAAATACCATGAGAACGCATCAAAGCTTTTGCTTCTTCAAGTGTTGCATCTGGCCCAATTGTTACTGGATTAACAACCATACCAGATTCAAATTTCTTTACTTGATGCACTTCTTCAGCCTGCTCTGCAGGAGACATATTACGATGGATAACACCAAGACCACCCGCTTGGGCCATAGCAATTGCTAAACGCGATTCTGTCACAGTATCCATTGCCGCAGAAAGTAATGGTAAATTCAACTCAATATCAGCTGCTATACGCGTCTTAAGATCTACCTGGCTGGGCATAACAAGAGAATGACCAGGTTGTAAAAGCACATCATCAAAAGTCAGTGCCAACGCACCTGTCCCTGTTTCAACAATCTTTGCCATAGCCAAATTCCTTTTATAACAAAACACCGCAAGGTGCTTTAAAATACAACTGCAGTTCTTATACGTTATATGTTGCGGATTGGCAGAAAATTATGCCATGCTCCCAAAAAAACAGAAAGAAAAATTAAAATAATTTTCTGATTATAGTTTATAAAATCTACAATTGTGATTCAATAGGTAACCAACTTATTATTTTAGTAAACGCACGGCGCCAAAAATTACTTTCTGGCTCATAGTCAACGCTTTGCTGTTTTTTATTTTCAATAAAATCCCAATAAATACGGTTATTATCACCAAGGCGAAGATGATAACTCATTTCACCCGTTGTTTCTTCAGAAAAAAGCAAATCTAACCTCGCTGTAATTGGTGCACATTCAAAAAGAATTCCCATTTCTGTATTCAACGCAGCTGATCTGGGATCAAAATTTAAAGAGCCAATAAAAGCGGTTTTACGATCAACTAAAAAAGCTTTAGTATGTAAAGTCGCTTTGCTTGAGGGAAATAATCGTAATCCGTGTGCGTTTCCATCTTGTTTTAATTCATAAAGCTTAACACCACTTTTCAATAATGCTTTACGATATGGTACATAACCACCATGTACCAGCGCCACATCGGTTGCTGCCAAAGAATTTGTAAGAATTTTGACATCAACACCCTTTGAAACCAAATTGCGAAGATTCTGTGTACCCACCTTACCAGGAACAAAATAAGGCGATGTAATCTGAACTGTTTTTTTGGCATCATCAATAACCTGTGAGAGTGCCTTCATGAGCCAATTTCCCGCTTTTTTGCGCAACGCTTTTTCCGGAGGATCAGAAAGAACGACAACTTTATCTGCTAAAAATAATCGCTTTCCTGTCTGGATAAAACAATCAAAATTAATATGCTCTTTCACATAATCTAGATAAACTTTTGCAACCTTAGAATCACGAAATTTGCGTAATTTATCCTTCCAATAACCAAGATCGCTTGCACTTTTTGGAACAACTAAAGTATGAATCGGTAAGACAACAGCGCTATTCCAAAAGTCATCAAAAATGCTTTCTACCTTTTTAACCGAAGGACCAATTAACATCAAATCTAAATCTCGAAAATGTGATTTTTCACCAGCATCAAAATAAGAATCTGCAAGATTGCGCCCTCCTACAAAAGCCATTCGGCCATCCACAATAAAAGCTTTATTATGCATCCTGCGTGTTACAGTAATTGCCCGTAAAATAATCTCTAAACCACGGCGTAATCCTCCCTTACGGGAACGCCCTGGATTAAACATTCTTACCTCGATATGAGGATGTTTATCCAGCGCAATATAAGCTGGATCACGTGCTTGAGCGTTAATATCATCTAGAAGAAGACGCACACGAACACCACGATCTGCTGCTTCCACTATCTCACTTAATAATAAGCGCCCTGTTAAATCATCATCCCAAATATAATACATCAGATCAAGACTACGCCCAGCCTGTGCCGCTCCTATTGCACGAACACAAAATGCATCCAAATTGCTAATGATGAGTGAAAGAGCGTCTTTATCAACCCCTAAACCACCTGTTTCTTTTGCCAATTGACTTACTATACGATCAAGCTTGGTTTTATCTTTTTCAACAGTCAATGCATAAGAACATCCCCCCCTAGCATTTTTCATAAAACGCCCATAGGTGTAGATAGCCAACATAGAGGCAACAAAAAAAAGATGATAAAACCGATAATAATCTGTAGCAGAGTCAAAGAAAACAAACTTTCCATTTTTAAACCATTGTACCACTCGTGATATAAATCACAATATTAAAATAATGATACTATCTTCATCATTGTAATGGATAGAATGCCCCCTCTTGCTTAAAAGAATATAAACTTAATATCAATGATTTCGAAATTTTAGGTTTACTGTTAGAAGTATAAAACTATCTCTTATCTTAAATGGTGGTGAACTCATCTTACGTTGTGAAGGCTCAATAAAGAAAATTGAAAATGATTTTATAAAATAAAATTAATATTTCTTAAATTTTCAAAACTCTCAATAACTTAGATCTACACTATTTTAAAAGCCTAAAGCCCTCCACTACATATTTTAAAAGCAACTATACTTTAATTTAGAAAATTATGCTTCTCATAAATAAAGATTTATGGTGAACCTTATTTTCGTTCTTGGCTTCTTCTTATTCTCAATCCTTCTATTTTTCGATAAAGTGTAGAGCGACCAATATGAAGACGGCGAGCAATCTCACTCATATGCCCTTTATAATGTTTAACTGCTTTCTCGATAATATCATGTTCCATCTCTGCAAAAGTCCGAACATGACCATCAGCATTTAAAAACTGTATCGACTTTTGCTCATGATCTTCTTGAACATCACTCTCAATAATATTAGGAATATTTATAAACGGATTCCCCATTAATTGAGGAAAATCTCGAACAGTTAACAATGGTCCCTCGCTGAGTAAAACTGCACGAAATAAAATGTTTTCAAGTTCGCTCCGATTACCAGGCCAATCATACTGCATAAGCAATGAAAGAGCTGATCCTGCTAAACCATGTACATGCGATCGCCCCGTTTCGATAACGATACGGTCAATTAAACGTTGTGTAAGCTCTGGAAAATCATCTCTCAATTCTCGCAAAGCAGGAATGCGGATCGATAATTGAGAAAGTTGTTCAAACAAACTACGCGAAAAACAACCTTCTTTAACCAAATCTAAAAGCCGCGATGCTGAAATAGCTATAATACGAGAAGAAGGAGGAGTATTCTTTGTAGCCTTCTCCCTCTCTTGAAGATAACTTGCAAAGCGCTTTTGTTGTATGGGCTCGAGACGCTCAACATCACAAAGGCAAAGTGTGCCTTTTTCAAGAGAAGAAACCAGTGGTAGAAATTCTTTAAACCACTGGCGATCTTCTTCCTCTGGATCTATAATCGCTGAACATTGGAAACGAATAAAAGATCCCTCCGATAACAAACTCTCATGATGAATAATGCGCGCTAATGTTTCACGGCCAGTACCACCTTCACCTTCTATCAAAAGATTCTGTAGAGAAGCCGCTGCACTTCTCGATTGTTCTAGAACTATCTGCATAGCCCTGCTTTTTATGCAAAGATCAGAGAATCGTAAATGATTCTCATTTTTTCGCCGAATATAACTCACCTCCCGCTCCAACGCAGAAAGGAGAGAAAGAGTATCCAAAGTGACCCTTAACCGCAGTGGTGTAACTGGATAAATCCAATAATCAATAGCCCCAGCTGTCAAAGCTTTCTGGAGTAACTCCAGATTCTCTTGTTGTGCTATCACAACAATAGGAATAGAAACACCAGCAACTCTAATCATTTTAATTACATCACCCACACTCAAATCACTCATAGCGACATCAAGGAGTGCAAGCACAATACTTTTACGTCTGTGTAAAAGATCAATCGCACGCAGACCATTTTCTGCTTCAATGACACGGTGACCAAAACCTCGGAGCATAGCAGAAAGCTCTATACGTCTTCCATAATCTTCACTCGCAACAAGAATGGGACCAATCATAATTTTAATAATCTCCTTTGAGACTACTAAACAGCTTAATATAAAAATTGTTGTAAACCATAAGAAATATCCACCTCTCGTGTTTTATCTACGAACTTCATAAAGCTGTTAATTAAATATAACATTAAGGCATTTTTTTCTATCCTTTTGCTTTTTCATTGGTTCTCATCAAATTTTTTATCTTGACTCAGAGAGTAATTTAACAATGTTATAGAAGCTAGAGAGCAAAATAACATAAATTTAGAGTAAAATAAATGAAACACACCTGTCGTAT
This sequence comes from Bartonella birtlesii IBS 325, assembly GCF_000273375.1. Lineage (NCBI taxonomy): Bacteria > Pseudomonadati > Pseudomonadota > Alphaproteobacteria > Hyphomicrobiales > Bartonellaceae > Bartonella > Bartonella birtlesii. Next base: position 701,614 of record NZ_CM001557.1, on the reverse strand, counting down.
TTTATGTCTTACAGTCACCGCTTTGCTATTAAGTTCTTGTGGATTTTCACAATATCATGGCCAAAATATACCGACTGGAATTGATGGTAAGTGGGTTGATGAAAACGGTATCATTTCTTCTTTCCGTGAGGGAATTTTTGAAACGCGCGCAGCAGATACAGAAGAAAAACTATCAGAAGGTACCTATAATTATGTTAGTGCCCAACATATAGAAATTGAAATACGCTCCATTCTCCGTGGAACAATCTCTAAAGTGAGCTGTATGATATCACGAGATGCAACACAACTTCTCTGCACATCATATACAGGATCACAATTTGCTCTTAAAAGAAAATTTTAAGTAAATAAAAGTTATAGCTTCTTTTAGGAAGATAGTAAATTTACATGTCAGGAGGTATAAACTTTCCTCCTGATGGGCTTTTCTCTTAAAATACGCAAAATACTGATACAATCCTCTGCCAGAAAATTTTGCAAAGAGCCATGAAATATGTAAAGCGAATCTACTTTTCCTAAAAATCTCAACAAAGCTACTATATAATAAAATTTTTCTTTTTTACTCTAGAACAAATTTGATCTCATATGAGCAATCTCATTTATGCTGCGCCGATACGCAAAAGATCATGAAAATGAACAATCCCCACCGGCTTTTTATCCTCAACAACGAAAAAAGCACCAATATGATGATCATTAATAAACGCCGTTGCAGCACCAACTAGTGTATTTGGTTCTACAATTTTAGGATTTTTCGTCATCACCTCATCAACATTAAATTTTGATAAGTTAAAGTGAATGTTGCGTGCAAGGTCACCATCGGTCACAATCCCAATTAATTCACCTTTTTTATTGACAACACCAACACAGCCAAAATGTTTTTCAACCAAAACATTCATCGCTTCAGTCATAGTTGTCCCCTGCGCAACCAAAGGAAGACGGTTACCCTTATGCATAATATCACGCACATATTTTAGGCTTGCACCAAGAGAACCAGCAGGATGATAAATTTTAAAATCCGTTGCAGTAAAACCACGCATTTCTAAAAGAGCAACAGCTAATGCATCTCCCAATGCCAATTGCATAACAGTTGAAGTTGTAGGAGCAAGCCCGTGGGGACAGGCTTCTTCTATCTTTGGCAACAAGAGTACGATATCAGCTTGTCGTCCTAATACAGAGCTTTCACCCGAGGTTATGGCAATAAGGGGCGTGCGAAAACGCGCAGCATGATTAATAATGCCACTCAATTCCAAAGTTTCACCTGACCATGACAAAGCAAGAATAACATCATCAGAGCCAATCATACCAAGATCACCATGATTGGCTTCTGCAGCGTGAACAAAAAAAGCAGGTGTCCCCGTCGAAGCTAAGGTTGCTGCAATTTTTGTACCTATATGACCACTCTTCCCAAGCCCCGTAATCACTACATGACCATTAGCATTTCTGATAGTTTGAACAGCAGCTTCAAAAGAAGAAGAAAGACTTCCAAGAAGAGCTACTTCAAGAGCTTCAAGTCCTTGTTTTTCACTCGCAAGCGTTTTAAGCGCCGATGTAATGGCGCCCTTCGACACCATATAAGAAGACTGTATTATCATAATCAAGTTTGATAGATGAAATTAAACGAGAGATCTATATTATTTTTCAATTTTAATAGTTTCTAGTAAATTTTTTAATGAAGCAGAAATTTGTCTATGCATATCAGCACGCGCTAAAGAAAATGCAACATTGGCTTCAATAAAACCAGCTTTAGAACCACAATCAAAAGTAAGACCCTCTAACTGGAAACCAAAAAAATCCTGCTCCTTTGAAAGCCGTACCATCGCATCTGTTAATTGAATTTCATTTCCTGCTCCTCGTTCTTGATTAGAAAGAATATTAAAAATTTCTGGTTGCAAGATATAACGTCCATTAATATATAGATTTGACGGTGCTGTTCCTTTTGTTGGTTTTTCTACCATTTTTGTGATTTTAAAACCGTTTGCAATCTGCTTTCCTTGTCCAACAATACCATATTTATGGGCTTCTTCAGGATCGCACTCCTGAACCGCGATGATATTTCCTCCACCCGTTTCCTCATAAAGATTGATCATCTCAGAAAGGCAGCCCTTTTTAGCTTGTATAAGCATATCCGGTAATAACAAAGCAAAAGGCTCTCTTCCAACTAATTCACGTGCACACCAAAGAGCATGTCCTAGCCCCAAAGGCTGCTGTTGCCTCGTAAAAGAAGTTGTACCCGGTGGAGGCTGCAAACCATGTAAATGTTCAAGTTCTTCTCTTTTTCCACGTTCGGCAAGAGTCGTATATAACTCAATTTGCGCATCAAAATAATCCTCAATAACTGCTTTATTGCGTCCAGTAACAAAAATAAAATGCTCAATACCAGCTTCACGTGCCTCATCTACAACATATTGGATAACGGGCTTATCAACAACAGTCAGCATTTCTTTAGGAATTGTTTTTGTTGCGGGAAGAAAACGTGTACCAAGACCCGCCACAGGAAATACTGCCTTCCGGATTTTACGCACTCTAACCCTCCTGCTTCCCATGAAGCTTATAAATTTCTGATTTCATTTAACATATGTTTTTACTAAATGGTAAAAAAGATATCTTATTGTTTTGATTGCTATTATAATGGACAGGGAAGAGATGCAAGAATATAATAATTTATTGAGAATATTCCTTCAAAACAAATAATCTGTTTCAGCTTTTTTACGCGCTTGATAACATAATCAATGATACCAAATACAAAAATGAAATCCTTGCGTATCAAAAGATTTGAATATTTAGGGGAATTTAAAAATGCAAAAAATAGAATCTAAAATTTTTTCTTCTTTAAAGAAAACGACAAATCGGGAAACTTTTATCATAAGTTTTGCTGCTTTTTGCATGTTTTTTGCACAATTTTCATATGCTGATAGTGGTTTTAAATATTGGATTAAAGAATTTAGAAAAACAGCTCTTGCCAACAATATTTTACCTTCCACGTTTGATATGGCTTTTAAAGACATAAATGCGATTGATCCAGAAGTTTTAAAAAGAGCCGCATACCAGCCAGAATTTGTTGATCCTTCATGGAACTATTTCGATAATCGTGTCCATGATATTGCCATTGTGGAAGGACGGCACCAAGCCCAAAAATGGCAAAAGTGGCTTCCTCAAATTGAGAAACGTTTTGGTGTTGACCGCAATATTCTTCTGGCTATTTGGTCAATGGAAAGTAATTATGGAAAAATTTTAACAAATAAAGGTGTAATGCGTGATACCATTCGCTCACTTGCAACCCTAGCCTATGCTGATAAAAAACGTGCAAAATACGCACACGCACAACTTATTGCTGCTATGAAAATTCTCCAAAGAGGTGAAATTACACGGGCACAACTTGCTGGATCTTGGGCTGGAGCAATGGGACATACGCAATTTATTCCAAGTAGTTATCTTGCTTATGCCATTGACATGAACGGGGATGGACGACGTGATATATGGACCTCTGTTCCAGATGCCCTTGCTAGCGCTGCTAATCTTCTTCATATGAATGGTTGGGAACCTAACCTTCCTTGGGGAGTAGAAGTTAAATTACCGCAAGGGAAAAATCTCCCTGAGGATTGGCATTCCTTCGAGCAATGGGCAAGGCTAGGTGTACAACACGCGAATGGACAGCCTTTGCCTTCATCATCTGAACGCGCAATATTGAAATATCCAGATGGACCCAAAGGACCTATATTCTTAGTAACAAAAAATTTCTTTGTTCTTAAACGTTATAATAATGCAGATCGCTACGCTTTCGCGGTTGCACTTCTTGCTAACCGCATTGCTGGACATCCTGGACTGATTCAGGATTGGCAACGACCATTCAAGCCTCTTACTTTTCATGAGTGCAAAGAATTGCAATCTCGCTTAATGGCGCTTGGCTATTATAAAGGGGAAGTTGATGGCAAAATTGGTACAGCTTCTCGAAAAGCACTTAAAGCTTTTCAACTGCGGCATGGCTTACCGGCAAATGAATATCCAACCCGTGAAGTTCTTTCTATTCTGCGTAAACAATAATCTGGAGTAAAGTGTTTGTCCCATTTCCGCCCAATATACTGGATTTTTCTGCTTTTCTCTCTCTTTACTATGGCTGTCATACAACCATCTCCAAGTAAAGCAACAAACTTTTTCAAATGGTTGTTGCAACATAACAAGCAACAGCAACAACCATCGGAAACTATAGAACAAAAAATATATAAACCATTAAAAAAGACTGTATTACAAAAACCCGCACAAAAACTAAAAGAGGAAAATGCAAAACGTATTCTCGTCATCGGGGACTTTGTAGCTTCTGCTGTTGCCGATGCACTCAAAAAACTTTTTACTGATAATCGCTATATTATCATTATAAATAATACAATGCCAACTTCTGGCTTAATCCAAACTGATCAGACTTCTTGGAAAAACAATATTTATGAACTCATTAATAAAAATAAACCCGATGCCATTGTTATGGTGATAGGTGCAAATGATAATCAACCAATCAAAACGCTTCACGGCATATTCGGTACGCTTCAGCCCGAATGGCTAAACATATACAAGCAAAGAATTACCGAAATTGCTGAAATCCTTCATACTTCTGGGAAACCATGGATATGGATAGGGCAACCTGCTTTTGGAAACGATAATTTAACACAAAAAATGAAATTTTTTAATGAGCTCTACAAACAAGCAACAGAAGTGGCAGGAGGATATTTTGTCGATATCTGGAGTGGATTTATTAATGAACAAGGTCAATTTTCTTTTTCAGGTTACGATACAAATGGAAAAATCATTAGATTACGCACTCATGATGGTATCAATTTTACCTCTGAAGGAAAGAAAAAACTCGCTTCTTATTTAGAAAAAAAATTAGAAAACATTTTAAATATTCACACATTCTCCCATGAAAATTTACTTTTGATCAATGGCAACATTCCAAAGTTTACCCAAGAAACACAGAATATTGAACGTCAACTCCCAATGAGTCTTGATGACATGGCACAACAAAATACTGGTTTACTTAACAAAATAGATCAAAGTTTCATAAAAAAATCATGGTTTCTACTAAATGGTCATCAAAAAGACCGAGCTGATAATTTTTCTTTCCCATGATGACTGGTAAAAACACAGAGTCTCATATTCTCCACAAATTAAAAGCTACAAAAATAAAAAATCTCTGCTCAGAGGACCATGATGGAGTGAAGATTTTCATTAATCTCAACCGCAGAAAAGAATATAACAACGGTATGGTTTAGACCATACCGTTATAATTTATAGTCCACGTTTTTTAATCATTGCCTCCGGTGAAGGCAGTCGCCCCCGAAAAGCTTTATAAAGCTCTTCTGGATCACAACTTCCCCCAGCCGAGTAAATAAAACGTTTCAACCTATCAGCAAGCTTTGAATTAAAAACGTCACCCGTTTCTTCAAAAGCCTGAAAAGCATCAGCATCAAGTACTTCCGACCACATATAAGAATAGTAACCAGCGGCATAACCATCTCCTGAAAATATATGCGTAAAATGCGGAGGACGATGACGCATAATAATTGTATCAGGCATTTGTAACTTTTCTAATTCTTGACGCTCAAACATTGTTGGATCAGTTATCTTTTCGCCTTGATGAAAAGCCATATCCACTAAAGCTGATGAGGTAAATTCAACTGCAGAAAAACCAGCATTAAATGTCTGTGCTGATAAAACTTTATCCATCAATGTTTGTGGCATAGGAAGCCCTGTTTTTATATGCGTAGCATAAGATTTTAAAACCTCTGGTACAGTTAGCCAATGTTCGTAAAGTTGAGAAGGGAGTTCAACAAAATCCCGCGAAACCGATGTTCCCGCTACAGATGGCCATGTTACATCAGAAAGTAAACCATGCAACGCATGCCCAAATTCGTGGAAAAGTGTGCGCGCATCATCAAGTGATAAAAGGGCAATTTCTCCTTTGGGTGGCTTAGCAAAATTACAAACATTATAGATAATAGGCTTTTGTCCACAATCCAGTTTATGTTGTGACTGCAAACCACTCATCCATGCCCCAGACCGTTTTGATGAACGCGCAAAATAATCACCAATAAAATGTCCAAGCAGGCTTCCATCAGATTTTCTTACTTCCCACAAACGTGCATCAGGATGCCAAAGTGTAACGGCATTTTTTTCTTCAAATGTAATGCCAAAGAGTTTTTCTGCCACTCCAAAAGCCGCTTCAATCATGCGATCAAGCTGAAAATAATATTTAATTTCAGAGCTATCGAAAGAAAATTTTTCAGCGCGAAGTTTTTCAGCGTAATAACGCCAATCCCAAGCTTTTAAAGTTTCATTGCTTCCATGATTGTTCGCAAAGTTTTGCAATTCAATCTGTTCGCTAGAAGCCTTAGCTCTTGCCCTTTCCCATACAGGTGTAAGCAAATTCATAACCGCATTAACACTTTTGGCCATGGTATTATCAAGCTTTAAATCTGCAAAAGATTTATACCCCAATAATTTAGCCTTCTCATCTCTAAGTGCAACAATCTCTAAAATAATTGCTCGATTATCATTCTCGTTATTATTTTCACCACGTTTAGACCAAGCTTGGAATGCTACTTCACGTAAATCACGACGATGAGAGAATTTCAAAAAAGGATCAACAACTGAACGTGCTAATGTTAAGGCATAAGCTCCTTCATTTCCTCTTTCGCATGCCATTTCTTTCATTGAAGCAATGAGATCATCAGGCAAACCAGATAAATCTGTTTGTTCTAAAAACAAAACCCATTCAGCTTCATCTTTTAAGACGTGCTGACCAAAAGTAGCATTTAAAAAAGCAAGCTTTTCATTAATTTCAACAAGTCGTTTTTTACCTTTTTCATCAAGTTTTGCACCGTTGCAAACAAACTTTTTCCACCATAATTCAAGTACACGTGTCGTTTCACTATCATACATACCTTGCTGCGACTGTTTATAAAGCACATCTATTTTTGCAAATATCCGTGTATCCATCATAATTTTTGAAGAATAGTGAGAAAGTTTTACAACAAATTCTTGCTCTAACTGCTGAATCAATGCGTTACTATGAGCACTTGCGCGCAAGAAGAATATTGAACATACACGATCAAGCGCTTTGCCACAAAGCTCAAAATGTTGCAAAAAATTCTCAAGCGTTGGTGCTTCTCGCACCGTTGCAATCATCTCTAGTTCTTCCTCTGCTTCTTGAAGAGCTTGTTCAAAAGCGGGTTTGAAATCTTCATCACTTATTGAAAAAAAATCTGGAAGCCCTGAAAGTCCCTTCCAGTCCAGCACTGCTGCTTTTGTCATAATACTCTCTATCTCCATTATAAATTTAATGTAATAATGATTACTTTTACGATATAAATTGGTAATACACTAAACTTATTTAGTGAATTTCAAAAATGCATTTCAAATCTCTCTTTTAAGAGCATAAATAAAGGAGTTTTTATCATGAGGACATAAATAAAAATGAGAATCTCTACGTATATGATACATGAAATTGTTTATAACCTGCTATCTATCCTTGACTTTATTCCAAATATTAACAATTGGAAGGGTGCAACTGGAAAGTGTGGTTTTTTAAATCTTTTATAATTTTTGTTTTATCTTATCCATGATCTGAATTTGTAATTCTTCAATTTTTTGGAAGGTACTTTGTTATGACTGAAATTAAAATGACCTTCGACTTCAAAAATTCCTCTCCAGAAACTCTTGCCGAAGAATTAAAGAATTATCATTTTGCTGACTCGATTGATATCATCAATGATCTCGATATCATGGAACGCGTAGCTATCTTAAGCCTTTTGCCTCTTGATTATACCATTGAACTCTTTGACAAACCAGAACTTGAACAACCTGCAGCTATTCTTGAACTTCTTCCTGTGAATCGTTCAGTTGAAATTCTTGATGGCATGTCTGCTGATGCTGCTGCTGATGTCTTTCAGGAAATGGATAAAGAAACCCGCACGCGGCTTTATGCATTGCTCAAACCCTTAACACGTGCTGAACTAAAAAAACTTACCAGTTACCCTGATCATACAGCAGGTGCACTGATGACAACAGAGTTTATTGCTGTTCCAGCAAACTGGACCGTAAAAAAAACTCTAGATCATATTCGTGATGTTGAACGAACACGTGAAACAGTTTATACAAGTTATGTTATCGACCCTAAAACTGGTACTCTTCTCAAGGCTGTTTCACTGCGTAACCTTATTCTTGCCTCTCCTGATGATCAAATTCTAAACGTCTCGACACATGACACACCCATTACAATATCTCCCTTTACGCATCATGAAGATATCGCTCGTCTTTTTCAGCGCCATGATCTTCTTTCTGTACCAGTTATCGATGACTGTAACCATGTTATTGGTATTGTGACGGTTGACGACGTACTTGATACAATGGTTGATGAAATGAGTGAAGATGCCTACAAATTTGGAGGTATGGAAGCTCTTGATAAACCCTATATGCAGATCAACTTTCTAGGGATGATGAAAAAACGTGGTGGCTGGCTGGCTTTACTTTTTCTTGGAGAAATGTTGACAGCAAGTGCTATGCAATATTTCGAAACAGAGCTTGAAAAAGTCATCACTCTCACACTATTCATTCCTCTTATCATGAGCTCGGGAGGAAACTCCGGATCGCAAGCAACATCCCTCATTATTCGTGCACTAGCATTACGTGAACTCACACTCAAAGACTGGTGGAAAATCATCCTCCGTGAAATTCCAGCAGGGATATGTCTTGGCCTTTTACTCGGAGTTATTGGAATGATGCGTATTGCTATTTGGCAAGAACTCGGTATTTATAACTATGGTGAACATTGGATTTTCATTGCCATAACGGTAGGTACAGCTTTAGTTGGAATTGTTACATTTGGCTCCTTGTCTGGCTCCATGCTTCCTTTTATTCTGAAACGTCTTGGATTTGATCCAGCAAGTGCTTCAGCTCCTCTTGTCGCAACTTTAGTGGATGTTATGGGAATTATTATCTACTTTTCTGTAGCTTCCCTTATCTTGTCTGGTACTCTACTCTAACATGGGAAGAAAAAACATATTTCATACAGCTAAAATTTTTTCTATGCAAACAACTGTTGAATAACACATTAATTTCTTAAAAATATAAAACAACATCACACATCTTAAAGAAAATCCTGTGATATGTTGTAGTGTATTATTTTAGGAACTCTTAGCATGAATAAACAAAAGCTATTCAATGATAAGTTAAAAAAGAAATTAGCATACTTATATCGGTAGTTTTAGCAAAAATCTCATATACGTTAATACACTGTTTATATACAAGAGCAAATGCAACCTGAAAAGAGTATAAGAAAGTATGTCCTGTGTTTAGCACTTTTACTCAATATAGAAAGAAATAACAATATCATTATAAATCAATGCATTGCCAACATAAAGCTACATTGAATTTGTGTATTGATAGAGGTAAGGTGCACACTTTGATTATAAGAAAACAAATTTTATTATTGGTTTTCTTCGTGTACAACATATTGATTTATAATGATATTTCACTGTTTTATACGTTGAATAAGAGTCCCGAATAACGTAAGATTCTCTCATTTCAAATCTGTTTATCTTGAATCAATCAAAATCATTCCTTTGCACATAACAAGTGGGATGAATGTGTGGATCAAATTTATATAAGAAAGGACTAAAAATGGCTCTTATAAACCGTCTTAATGCAAGGGCTGTAAGCAACATTGGGAGCTGGAAAATATAATGATGGTGTCGGCTTGTTTCTTCATAAGCGTAAAGATGGAGGTGCTCAATAGACTTATCGTTATACCCTTCATGGGCGCCACCATGAAATGGGTTTGGGTACGTTGCGAGATGTTCCTTTAAAAAAGTGCGTGAATTGGCAACTGGGTGACGCTCTATTTTACGTGAGGGTCGTGACCCCATTAAAGAAACGTGAGAAACAAAAGCGTGAGGCAATAAGCAATCTTCATTACTTAAAAGATATTGCACTAGATGCTTTTGAAAG